>JACCVJ010000063.1 GCA_013698215.1 Tatlockia sp.
CTAGGGAAATAAACTAAAAATCATTATCTTATGGAGTAAGGGTTTTTCAAAGATGCAATAATTTTAATTATTTATTTTATTATTAAAAATTTTTAGAGTTGTCAGTAACCAAGCTAGATTTATAAATTATGCAAATGTTTATGACAGTAAGAGCAAAGCGATCGCTAAAAGCATCAGCCCAAGGTATTAGCCTTGCCAAAAATGCCGTTTTAGCTTTTCCCACCAAAGTTGACTTAGCAGCAGATTTAGAAATCTCTCGTGCTACATTGCAAAAGTTTTTTGCTGGCAAACCTGTAGGTAGAGAGAACTTTCATCATATCTGTCAAAAACTACAATTGCCTTGGCTTGATGTCGCTCAGTTAGATGAAGACAACATCGACACATCAGCAGCAAGCCAAGACAACATTGATACTTTAGTAGAAGAAGTAAGAAACAAAGGCTATGCGAGTATGCAGCAAAAATGCGGCATAATGCGCGTGCTAGATATGTCCCAACCAATAGATTTAGATGATATCTATACCAACGTCAATGTTTTAGAAAAAATTATTGGGAGACGGCGTTTAGGGGTTGGAGAATTACTTAAAGTATGCGTTGCTGATGATTTCAATCGTCCTGGCTTAGGGCAAATTATTCAAAACCGAGTACCAGGATTACAAGCTCTGACAAATTATCCCAAACTTATTGTTTTGGGTAAGCCGGGATCGGGCAAAACCACTTTTTTAAAACATTTGGCGAGTCAATGCAATTCTGGTAAGCTAGAAACTGATAAAGTGCCAATTTTTATTACTCTCAAAGACTTTGCTGAGAGTGAGAGTTGCCTGCACTTATTAGAATATGTGTCAGAACAACTTATTAGTTATGGTATCAATAACGCTGAAGCTACAGAACAAATATTAAGTCAAGGTAGGGGCTTAATATTATTAGATGGACTTGATGAGGTTCGGGAAACAGATTGCCACCGAGTCTTACAAGAAGTCCACACTTTTAGTGAAAGATTCCATAAGAATTACTTTGTTATTAGTTGTCGAATTGCTACTCATGAATACACTTTAGAGCAATTTACTGAAGTAGAAATTGCTGACTTTGACGAACAGCAAATAACGAACTTTGTCCGAAAATGGTTTACAGAAAAAGACCCTGTTAAAAGCTCTAGTTTCATAGAAAAAATCAAAAACAAACCCCCTATTCTGGAAATAGCAACTAATCCTTTATTATTAACTATGCTATGTTTGATGTTTGAAGAATTAGCTGACTTTGCCGCTAATAGTTCCGAATTTTATCGAGAAGGTTTGCACTTACTATTACGGAAATGGGATGCGAAAAGAAATATTGAGCGAGAGCAAACATACAAAAAATTATCTTTACAGCATAAAGAAGATTTACTCAGCCAAATTGCTTTCTTAACCTTTAAGCGGGGTGACTATTTTTTCAAACAAAATGAATTAGAACAACATATAGCTAATTATATTTGCAATTTACCTAATGCTAGTACCGAAATTGAGGTGTTGCAATTAGATAGCGAGGCAGTGGTTAAATCAATTGAAGCTCAACACGGACTATTGGTGGAAAGAGCGCGGGGAATTTATTCTTTTTCTCACTTGAGTTTTCAAGAGTATTTTACTGCCAAAGAAATTGTTTCAAGTTCCGAGCCGCAAGTGTTAGAAACAACCTTACAAGAATTAGTCAGCAACCTTACTGAAAAACGTTGGCGAGAAGTGTTTTTGTTAACGGTAGGAATGTTAAGAAATGCCGATTATTTGCTTTTAATGATGAAAGAGAAAGTTGATTTGTTGATTTCAAATAATAAAAAACTGCAAAATTTTCTTATTTGGCTACATAAAAAGTCTTGTGAGGTAGCTTCCAAGCATAAATTGAGCAATATTAGAGCTTTTTATTTAGATTTGGATATTGCTAGAAAACAAAACTCCGTTGGTAGTACGCTCGATTTAGCAAGAATGTTAGATGCTAGTTTTACACAAAAACTTTGCGCTGATTTAGCCCTGGATCTTGCTCTAGATCGAACTTTAACGCTTAAATACATTCTTGAATTTACAAGCCAGCCTTTGCAGGTGTTCAAAAATGTATTAGCAAGGACTAAAGAGCGATCGCAGAACGTCGATAGTAAGCTAAAACAGGCTATAAATCAGCTAGAGAATGAAATCCCTTGTTTGGATAACGACGAAAAGTTTAAACAATGGTGGGAAGTAAACAATTATGACTGGACGGAAAAATTAAGAGCGTTAATTATTTCCTATCGGGATTTTGGTTACGAATGGGAATTTAGTCATCAAGAATGGGGCGACCTAAAACAATATTATGAAGCAAACCAATTATTAATCAGTTGTCTTTATGCCAATAGTTATATGAGTCGGCGAGTGCGTCAAAAAATAGAAGATACTTTACTTTTGCCAATTACGGAAATTAACAAGTAAAACCTTAAATTTTTTGTGGAGAACTTTTAGTTAACATTTGTTTAATAGTTTGAAGTAATTCGTGTTCGTTGTACGGCTTAGAAAAATAAGCTGTAGCTCCTAGTTGCATAGCTAATTGCCGATCTTTTTGCCCATTGCGGGAAGTAAGCATGGCTATAGGTAATTGTTTGAATTGAGAGTTAGATTTCACCCGTCCTAAAAAGCCATATCCATCTAAACGTGGCATATCAACATCACAAATTACAGCTTTAATTGGTAAAGCCGTTAAAAGCTTTTCTAAAGCTTCTTCTCCATCAATAGCCTGCTCTACTCGATAACCAGCTTTTTCTAAAGTTAAAGACAAAAAACGCCGGACATTAATAGAATCATCTACTACCAAAATTGTATCTTTTTGACCTTCTAATTCCAAGTTAACAACTTTTGGTGGGGAATTTTCCATCGCTAAATTGCTGCTATCAATCCAGTTGAGCAATGCGGGAACATCTACTAGCGGTGCAACTCTCCCATCACCTAGAACCGCGCAGCTACTAAAACCTGGCGGCATAGCTATTCCCGGTTCTACTTGACGAATTACGACTTCTTGTTCGCCAATTGAGCGATTTACCAATAGTCCTAACCAAGCGTTGTTATGCTCAATTGTTAATATTGTTGGGTTATGCAGTGGTGTTTGCTCGAACTTTTGACGCGATTTTAACCATTTATCTAGTCGGATTAGAGGGGCAATATGTCCTGACCAGCTAATAGCTTCCTTGCCAGCAATTTGGCAAAATTGGTTAGGAGTGGGCAGCAGCATTTCTCTAATAGAGTCGCAAAGAAACGCTAATAACATCCCATTACTTTCAACTAAAACTACTTTGGCAACGGATAAGGTCAAGGGAACGCTGAGGGTAAAAGTTGTACCGACTCCTAACTGAGTATCAACTTTAATATCACCGCCAATTTGTTTTAAATTGGTGCGAACAACATCCATTCCTACACCTCTACCAGACAAAGTTGTTACTTGACTTGCTGTGCTAAATCCTGGATCAAAAATTAAACTTAAAAGCTCCTCGCTACTTTGGTGATTTAGCCCTAATTGTTGAGCTTTAGAGCGGATTTGCTCTAAATTAATTCCCCCACCATCATCTTTAACAGTAATTATAATTTGGTTGCTTTGGCAAACTGCTTTAATTTCAATTACCCCTACTGCCTTTTTACCCAAACTAGAGCGAATTTCTGGCTTTTCTATCCCATGATCGAAAGCATTGCGTAGCAGGTGCATCAAAGGATTATTTAAGACTTCTAAAATACTGCGATCGATAAGAGTTTGGTCGCCGCTAATTTTGAACTCAACATTTTTGCCGTATTCTGAAGCAAGTTCGCGAATAAACCGAGGAAATCTAGAAACTAGATCGGCAAAAGGACGCATTCGGACTTTCGTTAAGCTAGTTTGCAACTGTTTGGCAACCCGATTTAGTTCGCTGACACTGTGATCAGCTTCTTCCAAAGTCAGGTCAATATCATTAGTAACTTCTTGTAATCGCACGAGGTCTTGAACCATCGCTTGAGGCAAAAAATATCGATTACTTTGGCCAGTAATATTTCCTTGGCTAACCAATAAATTGCTATCTAAGTTTTGCATTGTCCGTACTCGCGATTTGAGCAAGCTACTCAAACTACGGAGCCTGTCTGTATACACATTGACGCTATTACGCGCAATAGTTAGCTCTCCAAACCAGTCATTGAGGCGATCGAGTAGTTTAATAGGTACTCGTACTGTGCTGTCTAAATATTCTTGAGAATCCTTAGTTGCAGCTAATCCTGATAGACTAATACTTTTCGGTTCGGTAACAGCAACTTCTTCCCCCTCCAGAAACGGCACTAATTCGCCTTCTAACTGAGGAAGTTCAAAATCTGTTGGTACGAGGAAATCGAGCAATGGGGAGTCTTCTTGACTATCAGGGGCGGCAATTAGATTGTTTGGGAGGGTAGGAAGTTCGCCACAGCATATAGTTGCTTGGGTTGTTCGCCAAGCTTGCAAAGCAAATGTAGAAATTTCTAGAGTGCGATCGCTATTTGTTTCTAATTGTTGTACCACCGACTCGCATAAGCTAGTAAAGGCTTGTAGCTGTAACATTTCCCCCAAGCCACCCAATTCTTGAGCCATAAGTGTTACTTCAGCTTGTAACTCAATAGCTGGAAGATTGGCGATTAGCAGCGATTCTAAACGCTGCAAATATTCTTCTACTTCCGTTTCAAAAATCAACCCTGCCATAGCTTGCCCGTCTTCAGGCATCAAGGCTATAGGATCGTCAGAGGATTGAGCGTCACCAAGTAGGGTTTGTATTTGGGCAAAAGCTAGATTCGCTGTTTCTAAACATTGCTTGTCGTTGGAGTCGCCACGAAAGTTTAATTTTACTACTTGACTCAAACAATCAACCCCAACTAGCAAGAGCTTTTCTACTTCTTGATTGATTAAACTTGGTTGAGATTTTAAAATTTTAAAAAAATCTTCAAGGCGATGAGCTAAACTGCTTAAAGTCTGGAATCCCATCATGGCAGCACCGCCCTTAATAGAGTGAGCGGCTCGTAATATCGCATCGATTTGGTGACTACTATTATTACTTGCTAATTCTGACAGCGCCGATTCAATATTTCTAATATACTCTTCAGCTTCTTCTAAAAATTGCTGTCTAATTTCTGCTTCTTTGTCTTGAGACATGACATTGTTTTTATATATATTCTAAAATTCGCTAGTTTTTAGCTTTTACTTTGTCTTGGCTGGTTGCGGCTTTGCAAAACCGGGTGCTTGGGAGTTATTCAATAACGCTTTGCAACCACTTTCTATTTCTAAACAGATATTACCAAGATGATCTAAAGCTGCTTGGCGCTGGGGGAAATCGCCACGAGCAAGAAACAGGTTGGCTGCCGTTTGTATGCTTGCGATTGCTTGCCAATAATTAACTTCGCTCCCGCTACTTTTGGCTAATTCGTACAAGACATTGCCTTTTTCTATATGCGCCTCTGCCAACTGGGGATCTAATTGCAGTGCTAACTCAAAATCTTTAAGGGCTTTTTGATAACCTTGATTAGAGTCGCTACTATTTTGGGCTAATTTACGCTGGGTAATGCCGCGTTTGACATAATAAATTGCCTTATTAGGATTTTTATTAATGGCTAGATTAAAATCTGCGATCGCTGCCTTATATTCGCTTTTAGCATTGGAGCTATATTCTGCCATCTCATAACGAACAATTCCCCGACTAAGATAGGCTTCTGCTTCGTTGGGATTGAGTTTGAGAGCGCTATTAAAGTCTTTAATCGCTATTTTGTATTCTTGGTCCGGATTGCCGCTATTTTGAGCATTTTCATAAAGCGCGTTTCCACGCTCAATATAAGCTCGAGGATCGTCGGGGTTAAGATTTACAGCGCGATCAAAGTTTTCTACTGCTCCGTCATAGTCTTCATATTTAGAAGATATCCTTCCTTGATAGAGATACTTAGAAGCCTGATTAGAATGAATGGTTGGGTTATAAGTCGTAACTTCTTCGTGAGCCGGAAAAAGGGTTGAGCTAATTTTGCTAGAAAGTTTAAAGTCTTTAACTATTAGCATTAACCCAAATAGTCCAATCGCTCCTACACCAACAGCGCCTAACATTGCTGCACTAAATCTTTGCTTGTGGCGGTACTGGCGAATAATTGTGGCGGTGGGAGCTTGGCGATAAAAACGCGCTGCTACCACCGGATTTTTTGGCAATACAAGGGTAGGCTTAGGTCTTTTAACGGGTTGTAAGTGCTGTCCTTTTTGCACTGTTTGAGTCGAAGGAAAGGGATCTCGCCCATTGAGCCTAAAAGTTCTTTCGCACCAAGGACAATAGCTCAAATGCTTGCCGTGAAGATGATGAATATTGACTTTACAGGTAATCAAATCGCGTTCAGCAACACTTAGCGCACTTTGCCAAGTTTGAGCCGTCGGGCGCAGTTGCGGATTGTGATGACCTTCTTCAAAACAACGGATAAATAGCTGTTGCAAAGCTGGGTGCAGTAACTCGAACTTAGGAGCGATGGGAGTAGGCAAGTAAGGTACGCGCCGCCGACTATAAACAAAGTGTCCTTCAGCTATTCGAGTTTCGTAGGGTGGTGCGTCACCGCTACCTTGATACACGCCTGCAAAGGGGTGTGTACCTTCCATTAGTAGTTGAAATATTAAAACTGCCAGCCTAAATAAATCATGTGCTGGGTGGCGATCTAGCTGGGCGAAACTCTGCCCCTGGAGTTCGGGAGGAGTAAATTCAGGCTTGCCTACAGCGCAACGATAGATTTCGCCATTACGTTCATTTGTGACTTGAAACGAATCGGTATCTACTAAGGTAATTAAAGCTGTGTTACTAACTAAAATATTTGATTCGTTTACATCGCCAATACAATAGCCGCGAGCGTGAAGTGCGCCAAAGGCGGCGGCAAGATTGCGAGCGGTACGATGTAAATAAAGGTAGTTAAAAAAGGGACTTTTTTGGCGACGGGTTTTTGGATTGTAAAAGTCTAACAGCGAGTGCATTTCTTTAACTCGCGTCATCAAAAAGCCCACTACTTTTTGTTTTTCATCTACTGTCCGCAGTACGTCTACAGGCCAAGCAATAGAGATATGGTCTTTGCTGGCGGCGGGGTTGTCTGGGGGGTTAGCCAGCATCAGCATTAGCTTATTAGCACGGGCTTCGGTGGGCTTGTGATAAACTTTTGCCACTAGAGTTTCATCTTGCGGCACGCTATAAACTTTTGCCTCGCCTCCATGTCCTAGACTTGAGGTGGGGTCTATAGTAATAATTTGGGTGTCTAGTTGACGTTTCAACCTCATAGCATTAGTTCACTATAGTCGCCAGTAAAAGTGTTAGATCGTCATCAGTTCGGGTGCTAATACGTTCCGATCGCAAAAATGCTACTAATTGCTCTTGAGCTTCTGTCGGGTTGGTTACATCGGCGACAAATTTAAACATCGGGAAAAAAAAGGGCGCATAAGGTTTACCTCCACTCATTTCTAAAGCTAACATTTGCAGTCCGTCGGATAGCATGGCAATATTAGCTACAACTCCACGCCAGACTTTTACTTGAATATTCTCCAAAGCGTTGGGGGAAACTAAAAAAATTGTTTCATTAACGTATTCTCCTCGCTGTGGTGTGGTGAGGGCGATTATGTTTCCGGTGCGATCGCATCCTACAGCTACACCATCACCTACTTGGACGGCGGCGATTAGATTCGGGGTGGCTACAACAATAATTAAAGTAGTAGCTAATTCTCTTGAGGTAACTTTACAAGCGATCGCTTCTTCTTCTACCGCTTTTTTTGCCGCTTCTAGGGCGTTACTTAGCAGTAATTGCCATTTTTGATCGTCGTCCTCCTCTTTAACACCTTGAACTCCATACTCCAAGCGGATTGTTTCGACGGCGGTTTGAGAGGCGACAATCGCTCCTATTTTGCCCAAACTTGCACTACCCGCACCATCGGCTACCGCCGCTACTAATACCCCTTCTGGCAATAGCTCCCAATGATGAGCATCTTGACAATGTTGCTTTACTTTTTCATGGCTTTTTCCTAGCACTGAAGCTGCTACTACTCGCCAGCAATCTAAGTTTTGAGATATCGGTTCGTCTGTCTGCATTTTTGCTTAGTATCCACTTGCATTTAGTAGCAGGGGTAGCCACAATAGTTTTTAGCTGACAAGGTTGAGATCAGCTACTTTACCAATTCTAACTATATTCAGTCTTAGCGATTATAAAAGTTGCCCTGCTATCTAGTTGTACAGACTACTTTTAGTCTACATCATATATTTAATCGCCGAATGGAAACAATTTTCCTTCAAACTCTGAGCTTAAAATAGATAAGTCTGTTTTTTTACTGCTGCAACTATTTATTGCTGTTTTTTAGCTGCGATCGCTGCTATTTTAGTCAGTAGTTTGTATACTTTTATATAATTAAGCTATCAAGGGGATGGCAAAAATATCGAAGTTTTTGCTAGATGTTACAGTCAGCAAATCTCGTTCTAAAATTATTTGTATGATGGATTGTTCTTAAGTATTTGTAGCTATGACTAAAAATGCTAATACTAAGAGCGATTGGGTTGAAATAAGTTTAAGCTTATTGAGACAGTTGAACTTATAGTTTAATTTAATAGACTATTGGTATTTCTTAAAATTTGATCTTACTAAAATTTGCTTAAGGAAAAAGTGCTAAATGACTAGCTGTGGAACCTTCCAAAAACTACGCCCGCTCAGTTTGTTAACTCACTTATCTAATTCTTACGATAGCGCGCACTTAAAAGTAGTGAGCAATTCAGTTGCTTGGTCAATCTATCTAGAAAAAGGTAAGATAACTTATGCTTCTCATTCGGTAGAACCCTTTGATCGTCTTGATTGTCATTTACGCCGCCTAGCTTCTAGAATGCCCTCTTTAAGCAGTGAAACTCGTGCCAAGCTGAAGTTAATGTTTGAAAACGATTTAATAGGAGAGCAATTAAATATAAATTCTGAGTATCGAGCTATTTGCTGGTTAATTGAGGGTCAGCATTTAACAGCAGAGCAAGCAAAAATTTTAGTTGAAGGATTAGTCAAAGAAGTAATCGAATCATTTTTATTAGTTGAACAAGGTAGCTATGAGTTGCATAGTTTTCCAGAAAAAACTTCTTATTTAACTAAGCTGGACTTATCAAACTTAGTTAAATATGCTCAAAAACAGTTGCAAGCTTGGCAATCTTTAGCACCGGAAATAAACTCCCCATATCAATGTCCTTACTTAGCTTCTTCTTCTGTAAATCAAAAGCTGACTTCAGAATTACGGCAAAAACTAACAGCAATTTTAAAAGGATTTAGTTTTCGTCATTTAGCGATTTTACTCAATCAAGACGAACTGCGTTTAGCCCAAAGCTTGTATCCCTATATTAAGGCAGGAAATATATTAGTGCAACCTCCCTCTGCACCTTTTGATTGTTTACCAAGTTTTGCTAATTCTGCAAAGGAACCAACAAAAAATTATTTATTACCATTAGAAATTACTGCTAATAAAAGCGTTACTGCTATTTCTTTAGCTCCATCATCTCCGGAGTTACCAGAGTACCCACAAAATTCTCCGAGGGTGAATATTGTAGTAGAACCACTTAAGAATCTACCAGAAACACAAACAAATAAAAACAACTATAAAATTGTTTGCGTAGATGATAGCCCAGCAATGTTGAGAGAAATCAGCTATTTTCTAGATGATGAAAGTTTTGCTGTTTCTACAATTAGCAATCCAGTTAAAGCTTTGATGCAGATAGTTAGACTTAGACCAGATTTGATATTGCTAGATGTAAAAATGGCAGGAATAGATGGTTATGAACTATGTCGATTATTAAGAAATCACTCTTTTTTTAAAACTACACCGATTATTATGGTGACGGGAAATACGGGGATTATAGATAGAGTTAAAGCTAGAATGGTAGGGGCCTCAAGCTATTTAACTAAACCTTTTACTCAAGCAGACTTATTGAAAATTGTATTTAGGCATTTGTTTTAATAAAACATTAAGAGGGCGGCGAAAATTTTGAGTACAGTTTTATTAGTGGAAGATACGCGAAGTCTATTAGATTTGATAGCTGGATATTTGCGCGATGGCGGTTACACAGTAATCATGACAGATAATGCCAAAGATGCGTTAGTTGAGGCAATAAAACAACAGCCGGATGCAATTATAACTGACGTAGTAATGCCGGGAATGAGCGGGTTTGAACTATGTCGTCAACTTAAAAGTAATCCAGCTACCGAGCAAGTACCAATTATTATTTGTAG
>JACCVJ010000076.1 GCA_013698215.1 Tatlockia sp.
CTGCGACAGGCAACTGCAACTTGAGCGGCTTGTAAATCTCCTCCCAAACTAAGCTCTAATAGTGCCTCAGCGCAGTCTTTTCGCTCTGCTAAAAGTGCTGGCGCATTACGAATTGCCCACACATTATCGCCAAAAGGTTCTACTTCTAAACCAATCCGTTCTAATTGCAGAGTTTGCACTATAGATAAATTGTTGAGAATAGCTGGAGTTTCTAACTTGACTAACTTCCAGTTTGTCAGCAATTGGTCGTACAAAACCCGCTCGTGAGCAATATGTTGTTCTACTAGCCACAAGCCCCCCGGATGCTCCACCATAATATAAGTATTGTGGACTTGAGAAACCGCTTTTAAACTAAAACTTGCCTCTATTTGTGGTGCTGGCTTTACTCCATAAGTACCCTGGGCTTCGGCGGCTTTAATTACTTTTCCTACCCTTGCGTTATGCACTTGTTCGCAAACACTATCGCTATTGAGACGCAAAATTTGCTCGATGGCTTGACTAACTTGTTCTTGCCAATGAGTGAGATTATTTAAGTAAATTTCGGTTTTCGCTGGGTGGCGATTCCAATTAACTTGATTGGGACTAATTTTGAGGTGCAGAAAACAGACTGGATAGCGATCGCGTGGTAAGGTTTTGGCAGTAGTAGCTAAAATAATTTGCTCTATTTCCGGCAACTTCACTATTCGCCCATTAACAGCAACTTTTACCCAATCTGGGCGATGGCGATGACATCTATCGGGTAAACCTAATACCAGTTGCAAAAGCCCCAGGTTTTCTACTCCCAGTTGCGGGACTTCAATTTTTAACTGCTGCAAGTCACCTAAGCGCAATTGACGAACAATTTGCGGTAATAGCTGTTGAGTAGTTATCCCCGGACTCAGCGTAAACCACTGACGGTCATCTAGCCGCACCACCCAAGTTACTTGAGGATGACATAAAGCGATTTGTCCGATAGTAGTTTGAATTGCCCTTGTTTGTTGCGCTAAAGTCGGCAATCCTGCGCGGCGTTCCCACCACGTACCAAATAAGTTGTCTACTGTAACTACTGTACCTGGTGCGATCGCAACTGTTTCTATTTCTACGGGTTCTCCTTGGGGACAATAGGTAACGCGCCAAGCTTCATCGGTGGTTTGTCCGCGACTGAGAACTTCTAAATCAGCTAGTTGCGCCAAACTGTGCAAAGCTTCCCCCCGAAAGCCCAGACTATTAATTTGCCACAAATCCTCGCAGTTACGAATTTTGCTAGTGCTATGGGCGGTGGCGGCTTGTTTTAAATCGTCAAGCTTCATCCCACAACCGTTATCAGATACCCGCACCCGCCACTGCTCTGCCCATACAGAGATGACAATCCGGGTTGCACCCGCATCTATGGCGTTTTCGACAAGTTCGCGCACTACCGCCGCCAATGAATCGATTACTTCTCCGGCGGCGATGAGATGGACAACTTCTGTCGGTAAAGTTTGAATACCAGAGATCATGTAAAGCTAAGTCAACGTTTTATCTAGATTTGCCCCTAAACACAGAAGACACACCAATTCGGTATGTCTTTGTTGAGCAATACTATTTCTTATTGTAATGTTTGCGTTAATTCTCTGAAGCGGAAGGGCGGCTAAACATTGGTGACAAGAAAGCAACCAAAACCCCAATTAAAAAGCCAGAGATATTTCTAACTAATGGCAACCATTCGGAAGTACGGGTAATTACGGGGGCAATTCCAAAAGCTAAAAATAAAATTCCCCATAATGGCGAGAAAATTAACGCCCATTGCCACGAAAAACCTTGTCCTTTGCTACGTGATTGACCAGCAAATCCACAAATTACCCCACCAAGTACCGAAGTAATCAATGTCAAAATCCACTGTTCTCGCGGTAATCCTGGTACAACCCGGCAACCACCTTGACGCAAACATCCTTCAATCGAGCTTAAAGCTTGAATAATTGCTTGATCTTCGCCTTCTTCCCGCACAAAATATAAGTTGCCGAAGCGCGTTTGCAATTCTATCCAAAAGGTACGGGGTAAAAGGTCGTAAACCGCATCGCCGATACTAAAATTAAGAATATTTCCGCCTCTTGAATCGGCTACAAGCAAGATACTTTTTTCATCTAAACCCCAAAAACTTTTTACAGCAGTTCCCGGAGTGCGATCGTATTGAGTCAAAACCCGCAATTTCCAGCCTGTTTCTACTTGAAAAGCATCTAATTCTTGAGCTAACTTGTCTTCTTGGACGCTAGTTAGAGATTTTGCTAAATCAATAATTGGGGTTGGTGTTGCGGGGAGTAAATCGGGATTATTAAACGCTAATGCCGTAGGTGTAACGTTAGTCCATACTGCCCCTGCTAAAAATATTGCCCAAAAATATACGAAGATTCGTTGCCAAGAAAAACGCTGCATGAGCAATTCTATTAATTATTTTTAATTTGAACGATTTGTAATTAGTCTTCAGCATTGAAAACTAATATTTCTTTACATTTGTTTACTTTACTCTAATATAGGTATCCTTGGCAAAAGTTGACAAAGCAGGCTCAGTGCAGCTTTTTCACGGGTTCAAGGCGCATCAACACTGTAATCAAGCCTACACCCACTAAAGCCCCGCCAATATGAGCAACGTGATCTACCCCGTCGGTAATTCCAGTCTGGCGAAATTCAAACAATATCCGTTCGACTACAAATTGACCGAGAATGATAACTTCCAAAACTCTGCGCCAGTGCCAGCTTAATTTGATTAAAACACTAACTACAAATAAGCCAAAGACTGCCCCGGATGCTCCTAAAGAGTAGCCTGCACTGCTCCCATGAAATAGAAAGCTCATGACGCTTGCACCCAAACCGCAGATTAAATAAGAACTGACAACGCCAATAACGCCTTCTTCTTCTTCGACTAATTTGCCAAAGATGTAGAGAAAAAATAGGTTTCCTGAAATGTGCGCCCAGTTAGCATGACAAAACATTGCCGTAAAAAATTGATACCAGGCGGGGGAGGAAAAGTTTAGGTATAAATTTTGAATAAAACCGATTCTTAATCCCTTATCAGCAATAAAAATAACCAAGTTAATGATAATTAAGGCAAAAACACCGTTATAAGTGTTTTTTAGCTTATTTTTTCGGGTTTGATTGTCGTCTAGCAGCATAAAAGTAATTTTCCTTTAAGATACAAGCAAAAGCACAGATTATCGGCAACTACTCATCTTCTGGATCGTTCAGAAATGGGGCTTTTGGGCGAGAATTATTAACTATTTGGACATCGTCGTCTAATTCATTTTCTTGGGTATATTCAAGGCGATCGCTACTTGTTAATAAATCTCTTTGACTGGGGGAAAGACGACTTGGGCGGCGATTAAAAGTTTTCCAAGCTGTTGTAACTCCAGCAAACACACTCCGGGTACTCACTTCAACTTTTTGCGCCTGCTTTTTAGCCCCGTCAATACTGCGATCTACTTGTTTAACTACTTGGCTGGCACTTTTAACCCCATCGCTGACATCATCGGTTAATTCGCTAATTTCTAAACCTGTAAGCCTTATGGCTTCTAGAGTCGGCGGCAAATCACGCCTTAAAGTATCAAATAGTTTTTCGGCACTACGAGCCGCTCGTGCGACTTCTTGTAATGCCGGAATTGCTGTCACCAAAACCGCCGTAAGACTGACAGCAACTAATAAAATGGACAATCCAAGCCAAAATATCGGATCAATCACAGTTTTTTATGCAACTACAGGCGATCTAGCATAGGTGGTTCGGGTGTAACTTCGTTGCCCTTCAAAATTTGACTTTGTTTTTGACTAGCCTCCACACCCGCAGAAATAGCATCGCGCAGCCGCTCTAAAGTGCCATCCCAATTACGTAACGCAGATTCAGAAAGGCGATCGGCTTGAATTTGGACGCTGGTTGACAAATCTTCGGCTAATTCTGGCAACGCATCGGCAGATTTTTTTAAAAATTGACGAGTTTCCTTACCTGTGCGAGGAGCCATCAGTAACCCTGTAATGGTTCCCACTGCTGCACCTAGCAATACGCCGCCAATAAATGTTCCCGAACGGTTATTAGACATTGTTTCGCTCTCTCCTTACACCCATTTTAGGCTGATTTTTTCTAGTGATGTGCGATCGCGCGTTAGCATTCAGTCATTAGAATACTGTAGAGCCGCAGTTTGCACGAACTATTTTCTAAATCTTGGCGTTTGTCGTCCTAAAAAAGCAGTATTTGGGAAAGAAAAACGCTGCCATGCTTGTTGTCCGACACTTAAAAGAGATAAAACTTGTCTCACCCGTTGAATTTGGACTTGCAATGGCTCGTTTCTTTGTTTTAGCTGATAGATACCCATTTGACCTTTATAAATAGCGTTAGGTGTCCCAGCTAAGGCAGCTTGAGCGCTACGATTGACAGCAATTAACTTATTATTTAGGCGCTGGAGCTTTTGCCGCAATAACCATACTCGCCTAGCTACATACAGCAGTATCGACGCAATTAAAACATTAATGACAATGATAGTTACAACCATAATTTGAGTATTGTGTAGATTAGAACTTTTCCTAGCTCTAATCTCAAAATTACAAATAAGTTTCTCCAGGGCGCAAAGTTAGAACTTCTACGCCATCATTGGTTACAGCTATAGTATGCTCAAACTGCGCCGATAAGAGGCGATCGCGTGTAAGCGCCGTCCATTTATCGCTTTGTACCTCTGATTCCCAAGTACCTTCGTTAATCATCGGCTCAATTGTAAATACCATCCCTGCTCTCAACTTTTTACCTTTTCCTCTCGTGCCATAATGAGGAACTTGCGGCGCAGTATGAAAAATATTACTAATACCGTGTCCAACAAACTCTCGTACTACAGAAAAGCCAGAGGCTTCAGCGTACTCTTGAATTGCTGCGCCAATATCTCCGATCCGCGCATCTGGCTTAACTTCGGCAATTCCCCGACGCAGACATTCTTTAGTTACTTCAACGAGCTTTTTTGCAGTAGGTGAAGGCGTACCTACAAAAAATGTTTTAGAAGTATCGCCATAATAACCGTCTAAAATCGGGGTTACATCTATGTTAATAATGTCGCCCTCTGCAAGTATATGTTTAGCGTTGGGGATGCCGTGACAAATAACCTCATTGACGCTAGTACAGATAGATTTAGGAAACCCATGATAACCAAGGGGTGCGCTTTTAGCATTGTGCGCCTGCGTCCATTTTTCGGCAGCATCATTTAGTTGTAAAGTGCTTACTCCTGGCTTTACCATTGGTTCTAAATAGTCTAAAAGTTCCGCCGCCAGTTGTCCCGCGCGACGCATTTTTTCAATCTCTCGATGAGACAAAAGAACGATTGTTTCGCTACCCATGCAATTAATTTCCTGTATTCCTAACTAAATGCTAACTTTTCGAGGCTAGTCTATGTAGGGAAATTTTATCGAATTAGATAAGATGTACAATAATAGGTTTGAAACGAAAAACTAATTGTAGGCTGTATGGCTAAAAAGAACATGATCGAGCGCGAAAAAAAGCGTACCAGAACCGTGGAAAAGTACGCTGAAAAGCGACAAGCATTATTGGAACAGTTCCAAAATGCTCCCAATCAACGGGAAAAACTAGCTATACATAGACAAATTCAGCAATTGCCCCGTGATAGTTCACGCACCCGCCACCGTAACCGTTGTTGGGTTACAGGTCGCTCTAGAGGTGTTTACAGCGATTTTGGTCTATCTCGCAACGTTTTCCGCGAGTGGGCGCACCAAGGCTTGTTACCAGGGGTAGTCAAATCTAGCTGGTAATTTTAGAACCCCTTGCTATTGCAGGGCGAAAAGTTTGCGCGTCCGGGTTTCCCGGCGCAAAACTTTTCAACAGAGAGGGGTTTTATTGTCCGCAACATTTATCGATACCCAGACTATCTAAGAGTAAATCGCTAACGGCATTAGCGATCGCAAACTCCCCATAAAAGCTTTTAGAAAAGTCAAAGGCTTGCATCTCGGTGACGATCGCCATCACTAATGAGCCAAGATCGTTTTCCCCTTCCATTCTTTGCCTAACAAAAATCTGCGCCGCCCGCCTTGCTATTTGCTCGTTGACGGGTTCGGGTAAAAATTCTTCATTTAGCCACTTTTCTAGAGAGTTTCGCAGCCATTCGCCTTCTTGTAAAGGGTCTTGAGGTGGTGGGAGCGTAATTGCTTGGATTGGTTCAGCCATTGTAAGACCCCGGATTTTGGCTTTTAATACATTATCGTGCTAGGGGTCTATATTTTTGACTCGTAAGTTATAACAATTTGTATTGCAGCTTTGCTTATTAACTCAAACAACTCCGGTTAAACACTTCAAGCTTTGCTACAGAATTTTTTTTGCTTTATCTATGCTATAAAACTGAGCATCTTCACACTCAAGTTCTTATTGAGTGTAAGAAAGCTATAATTCGCCTAACGACGCTAAACTCTTAATGAGGCAAACCCTTGAGCAAAGTCCTGGCTGGTCTAATGGGTCTATGTGTTGGCGATGCTCTTGGCGTTCCTGTAGAGTTCTCAGATCGTGAAGAACGAACTCAAGAGCCTGTTATTGATATGAACAGCCCCAGCTCTTGGAACGAGCTTCCTGGTACTTGGTCTGATGACAGTTCTCTTACCTTTTGTTTAGCTGACTCTCTATGTAATGGTTTTTCGTTACAAAAAGTCGCTGATTCCTTTTGCCAGTGGTATTACGAGCAGAAGTGGACTGCACGGGGGAAAGTATTTGATATCGGGATTACGACCCAAATGGCTATTGAGAAACTCCGCAAAGGAGTACCACCTTTGCAGGCAGGAGACACCGCAACGCGTAGTAATGGTAATGGCTCTTTGATGCGAATCTTACCATTAGCTTATTACCATAAAACATTGGACTTCCAGGTGCTACTTGAAAGAGTTCATCAGGTTTCTTGCATTACTCACGCGCATCCTCGTTCACAAATGGCTTGTGGCATTTACATTAGTATTGTCATTGCTCTATTGGAAGGCAGCGATCCTAAAGTAGCTTATCAACAAGGCTTAGACCGACTTGAGCCACTTTACCAAAAACACCCATACAACCAAGAGCGATCGCATTTTGAGCGAGTATTTAGCCGCGAACTTGATACTTTGCCAATAGAGGACATTAATTCTGAAGGCTATGTCATCGATACCCTAGAAGCTAGTTTATGGTGTTTTCTGAATGCGTCCTCTTATGCAGAGGCAGTTTTAATGGCGGTGAACTTGGGTGAGGATACCGATACTACAGCAGCAGTTACGGGAGGTTTAGTTGGCATCTACTACGGAGTCGAAAATATCCCAATGGAGTGGATGAATACTATTGCCCGTAAAGACGATATTGTAGCTTTAGCAGATCGTTTAGAAGCAGCAATTTATCAATAACAAAGCGGAATAACAAGTCAGCTTGTTAAGAACGACTAGCAAAAATCGAGGGAGAAAGTGCGATTAAGACTTTGCCTGGAGCCAAGTAACGGACTTGCTTTTAAAACTTACATCACACAGGTATTAGTTCCTAACCTCTGGGCAGGAGCCTGTGTCGTTAGGGATAACTTACCTACTCATAAAGTTATAGGTATTCATGAGGCAATTGAAGCAGTAGGTGCAAGAGTCATTTATTTGTCTCCTTATTCCCCAGATTTTTCTCCAGTACGAAAACTGTTGGTCTAAGGTCAAAAAGTTTCTCCGCGCACGAGCAGCACGCACCTATACTCAGGCGGCATCTTTTTGGATGAATTATTCATCCAAAATGCCTTTTAGATCAAGCTATCACTGATGCTCTTTCTGCTGTCTCCCCTCAAGATATTGTCGGCTGGTTTACCCACTGCTGTTGCTCTATTTCATCCAATTGAGAAGCGCTATAATTAGACTAGCTTACAATACTGGCGTTAGCATGATCCCAGCCGCGAGACAGAAGGCGCAAAGGATTCACCATGCACAGGTGCATGCCGTCA
Source organism: Tatlockia sp. (assembly GCA_013698215.1). Taxonomy (GTDB): domain Bacteria; phylum Cyanobacteriota; class Cyanobacteriia; order Cyanobacteriales; family Chroococcidiopsidaceae; genus Aliterella. The sequence goes on from JACCVJ010000076.1 coordinate 7,923, forward strand.
AAACTGAGACTATTTGTGCCGATGAGTTGTGGTCATTTGGAGAAAGAAACCGCAGGGGTTTTTGTGGGGAGGGAGTCCTGAGCAAAGAAACCTCAACAATGCCTAAGCAATGAATTCGATGCTGGAGATTGCTGGATTGGGTTAAGTCTAGCAGCATCAAGGGTATTAATTTTGAGTAGTCGAGTAAGCATAGGGATGAATTAGCCCAGGAATAAGTGGTGAGTACTGAAGGCAAAACAGAGTGCAAGGTATGGGATACGGATGTTGGGGAGGCGGTGAAGCGAATGTTGCTAGAGGAAGTTGACCATGAAGTTAGCAAAACGCGCTGCGCAACGATTAGAACCAACCAACGCACCGTTTGCCAACGTCCCTTGTGCGTCAGCATCGCCAACAAAACAAGTTCAGCAAGGTCTGGGAACAAACCTTCGTGACATTGCCCTTAGTGGTGAGCTACTTCAACTTATAACTATGAGCTTGGTTTAAGTTCAAATTAAACTTAAATTCTACTTTTGCAAGAGGTCTATGCATTACTAAAGCGGACAAGTAAGCAATTCACAAGAACTAGCGAAATTGCTCGACCTAGATCAAGCAACGATTACTCGATGGTTGAGAAAGTGTAAGACTAAAATAAACAAAGCAGCTTCAATTCCTGAATCTGCTTTGTTTATGTTGAAGAATAGACCTGGCACTGAGCTATTGTCCCGTGGGGCAACCCCCAAAGTATCGTCGCCGCAGCAGCGTTTCACTT
>JACCVJ010000593.1 GCA_013698215.1 Tatlockia sp.
GCTACCGTTAGGGGCTTTGCCATGTTTATGAGTACTAGGGTGACCGCAGAGCCGACATTCCATAGATCATGTTTGAAAGTAGATGTCTCTCTACTTTACTCGACCCACCATATTTTGACGCACTACCGGCAAAACAAAGCAGCCCTAGCGAGTGATTGACTGTTGGGGAAGCGTACCAAGTTGCAGTAGGGCGAGGTTTTAATAAAAGTGATGTTACTTTTCGGCGTTGGTTGCGATTTAAGGAGCGAGGCGTTTGCTCCGTCTGCTGGCGGCGGTATTCCTGTTCTACGCTTCCCTCGTGCGCCCTCTCCTCTCGTTCCAACAAAGCAGAAAGTGAAAACAACGCAGTTTCACATTATACCTGAGTGAGACTATCAACCTCAACGCTCTTTAGTGTGTAGTAGGTTCTTTGACTATAGCGTAGATTGAAAGTTGTAAAAATTATACATACCATGCCAACTAAAATTCACATGCTGCGTTCACATATTGCTAGGGTTGTTCCAGTAGCTCTCACTTTAGTCGGTTGTGGACTTGCCATCTCTCCGGCGAGCGCGCAAACTACCTATTCATTTGAAGCTACTTACAACTCAGAAATTACCAATATACTACTCCAACAGACTGAGACCGGGATTATCCCTCTTTTGTCATTTTCCGGATATGATAAGTAAAAGAATCAAGAGATAAAACTCTATGAGGTAAGCAGAGCAATGGATGTGGAATTACAAATTCTGAAGCATTTGCCTAGAGACGCTCATCCAACAGTGGGAATTATAGACACTTATTGTGCAGAGTAGAGAGAACTGTTCAAAGAAGTAAGAAACTATGAGTGCTTCAAATACTTACACTTGGGAATAACGTCACCAATAAAAAGAAAATCATTACCAGAAATAGCTAAAGTAGTCAGTATAAACTCAGCGAGCGTCATTACATCATTTTATAGCGAATTGCGATTGGTCAGTAGAGGAATTAAAAAAGCGAAGAGTAAATAAAATCAAGAAAGCATTAAAGGGAAAAGCAATTACTGTAGTAATTGATGAAACCGGAGATAGAAAAAAAGGTAAGAAAACTGATTACGTAGCCCGACAATATTTGGGAAGTGTAGGGAAGGTTGACAGAGGAATAGTTTCCGTCAATGCCTATGGAGTTTATGCCAATATAACGTTTCCTTTAACAGTGAAAATATTTAAACCCAAGGGAACGCTAAAAGAGGAAGATAAATACAAAACTAAAATAGAACTAGCATCAGAAATTATTACAGAATTAATGGAATCAGGCTTTAATATTGAACTGATACTAGCTGATAGTTTCTATGGGGAAAGCAGCCAATTCCTTCAGAAATTAACCCAATATCAGTTAGCTTATGTTGTAGCAATTAGGAGTAATCATGGAGTCTGGCTGCCAGCTAATCAGAGCATTAGAGCTAACAAGTGGTATAAGTTTGAGAGAACATTTAGCAATCAAAAATCAGAAACAAGATATATTAGGGAAATAATTTATGGTAAAAAAAGAACCATAAGTTATTGGGAGATAACTACTGACCCAGCAGTAATGCCGGAGAATTCTACCTCCTTTGTTAGGACGAATCTTCAGGGTAATCTCAAAAAAACTTTAGGAGATTTATACGGACTAAGAACCTGGGTAGAATATGGGTTTCGGCAGTGCAAACAGGAATTAGGTTGGACAGATTATCGTTTTACTACTTTCCAGCATATTGAGAAATGGTGGGAAATTATTTTTTGCGTTTACACAATGGTTAGTTTAAATTCGCAAGCTTTTTTATGCTTAAATCAGTCTCGTCAAATTGAACCAGAAGTGAAAGAAAGTAGTTCTATTAATTTTTCTAATCATAAACAATGGAATCATGAAGGTGGATGGAAGAATAGTTTGAATAATCTACGTCTAATTCTTCAACCGCTCCTTTTGTTTTGGTTGATTTACCCCTGGTTAGATGTTTTCCCCAATTCCAATTTATTGCTGGGATTCCATCACCTAATTAGTACAATGAATCAATTTAAACCCTTTTATGCTTCTGGATAATTGCACTTAGTTACTACTAGCTTAATCCGGAAAGTGAC
>JACCVJ010000083.1 GCA_013698215.1 Tatlockia sp.
AATAACCGCCTACGCTTGTTCTCTGGTTCTGCTAACGTACCATTTTCTCAGGAAGTTGCTCGTTATTTAGGCCTGGACTTGGGGCCAATGATCCGCAAGCGTTTTGCTGACGGAGAGATTTATATTCAAGTTCAAGAGTCGATTCGGGGCTGTGATGTTTACCTGATTCAGCCAACTTGCAATCCAGTAAATGACCATTTGATGGAATTACTGATTATGATTGATGCCTGTCGTCGTGCTTCGGCGCGGCAGATTACCGCAGTAATTCCTTACTACGGCTATGCTAGGGCAGATCGTAAAACCGCCGGGAGAGAGTCGATTACAGCTAAGTTGGTGGCTAACTTGATTACTCAAGGAGGCGCACACCGAGTTATAGCGATGGATTTGCACTCAGCACAGATTCAGGGCTATTTTGATATACCTTTCGATCATGTTTATGGTTCACCAGTAATAATTGATTATTTAGCCAGTAAGCAATTGTCTGATATTGTGGTGGTTTCCCCGGATGTCGGCGGTGTAGCAAGAGCAAGAGCCTTTGCTAAAAAGCTAAATGATGCCCCCTTAGCAATTATTGATAAGCGTCGTCAAGCTCATAATGTCGCTGAAGTCCTCAATGTAATTGGCGATGTGGCGGGTAAAACCGCCGTGTTAGTAGATGACATGATTGATACAGGTGGCACGATCGCGGCAGGGGCTAAATTGCTACGAGATGAAGGAGCGCGTCAGGTGTACGCTTGTGCAACTCACGCTGTATTTTCTCCGCCCGCCGTTGAGCGGCTATCTAGTGGGTTATTTGAAGAAGTAATTGTCACAAATACAATTCCCGTTCCCCCAGAACATCAGTTTGAACAGCTAACGGTACTTTCTGTTGCCAATTTGCTAGGAGAAACTATTTGGCGGGTGCATGAAGATACGTCAGTAAGCAGTATGTTTCGCTAAAAAAACTGAATATTTGATCGAGAGTGCGATCGCCATAATCATTAAAAGGCGATCGCATTTATTTTTAGAGCAATGCTAAAAACGGCTCTGGGACTAACAACAATTCCCCCGATTTGAATAAAGCAATATCTACCCACAGGGCGGTTTTTTGGCGTTTACCTTCAGCAAAAACTAAGCTTTCTAATTCGTAAAACTTAGTATCGGCGAAATCGCACTGATAAACTTGGAGCAATTCGTGTCCTTGTTTGCCATTAAAAGTAAAGAGGTTTTCTAAGCATCCTAGGTAAGAAATGTTAGTTAATTTTGCCTGAATTTCCTCTTGAAACTCTCTTTCTAAGGCTTCAAGGCTGGTTTCGCCAAAATCTACCCCGCCGCCCATTGCTCGATAAAAAGTTTTCTGTTTCACTGGATCGTAGCCTTGGGATATAAAAACGCGCTCGCCCTTTTTAATCAACCCCAAAGCTAAAACTCTAATTTGACCTTCAGCGTGCATATAACTTTTAGTTGTTGTAATCGTATATAGACTCAGGGCGGCTTTCGCTATCTTCTACTGTCCAGTCGGCATTTTCACCGCCAATATACAGTTGCTCCATTGGTAGGTATTCTCGATCTAATTGGGTAAGACAATTAATTAAAATATCTAGGGCGATCGCATCACTGGTTCCCAAATCAAACCAACACCGCGCCCAAGTCCCTTCATACTCAAAGGCTCCCATGTTGTGCATGAGCGACATTAAGCTATCATCCGCTCGGCGATCGTCATAATTCATGTGACTAATATCTAATCCCTCGTCTTGCACTTGGAGGTTTTCGGCGTTAAATGCTCCGAGTTTTCCTAGGTAAAACCAGGAGTTAAAGGCTTCTTCTAAATACTTTTTCTCCATTTCTGACGGGATGGTACTAAATTCTACCCAGATCCACAGGTCAAAGGGGTTGAATTCTCTAAATTGTATTTGCATTTTGGCTTTAGGTTGGTTGAATTAATTAAGAAAAACCAGGAATTGGGGGGGCTTCCCCCTAAACCCCCCGTTGGAGGACGGTTGCGTCCCAAGGCATTTTTTGGGGGAGTCCCTCCTCCAAAAAGATGCCGCCCAAACCCCCTCCAAAAGGTCTGTCAATCGATCCTGTGAGTTTTTGGCAATTCGCGGATTGTGGGTGTGTATTACGATTTCTTGGGGTTAACTAAACGATTTGCAGCTTTACTTCGTTCTCGCTCTATTTGTTTGACTAAAGTAGCTGGGAGTTGAGCTTTTTTAGCGATCGCTTTATCAAAGTTTTCTAGGGATGCTTTTAGCATTGATTGGTCGTTTGCTTTTTTGCTGTATTCTGCCTGAATTTGCGCTTTTAAGTAAAATAATTCTGGGTTGTTGGCTGTCCCTTCTATTGCCCGATTTACTGCTTCTAAGGCTTCGTTATACTGCTCTAAATCCCGGTAGCCAATAGCTAAACCGCGATCGGCTAAATACTTAGGGGCGGCAAATTTTTCTAATCGCTCAATTGCTTGTTCGGGGTTTGAAAAAGGCAAGTTGACTGCTAACAGTAAATCCATGTAACCGCGCATCAAATTGATTTCTGGATCGTTAGCCCCAACTGATTGAGCTTTGTCTAAGTGTTCGTATACTAATCGTAATTTGGATAAAGCTTCGGGAGTGCCTCTAACTGTACCATCACGAGCCAAAACAGACGCACCTTGTAAAAAATAACCTACCGCCGCGTACAAGTTTCCCCGTAAAGGATCGGTATTTGTTAGTTGTTTAGCCGTTTCTAAGGTTTTGTTGCTGTATAAACTAAAAGATGTCAAGTCTTTATCTACGCTGTAAGCTAAAGATGCTTGCATGGCATGGGCTAAAGGTTCGTTTGCTTCGCTAAGTTGAGCTTGTTTGAGATAACCTTGGGCTGCTTTGTAATTACCATCTTGAAATATAGCTTTAAAAGCTGCTTCGGTTTGATCGCCTATAGGATGGGGACTTGTCGTCCGAAAAGGATCGGCGGCTTTACTGGGGCTAGTTGCTATTAGTGTTAATAAGGTAGTAGTGGCGAGCGCGCCCCAAAATCGATAGTTTCTCATAGTTTAAAAGTTACACCTAAATTGCTAAGGATTTATTGATAGCAAGACCTTCGACGATAAATATAGTTAGAGGTTGCCCGAAAGTTGCCGTTGTTATCCACAATTGATTAATAGCTAGTTTTTTATCCAATGCTTTATCTCAAAAATTTGACCTATCACCCCCCAGCTAGTTCTATAGCTATTCTAAAAGGTATTAACTTGGAACTTGCCCCAAAACAGTTAGGGCTAATTGTCGGGGCTAGTGGTTCGGGGAAAAGTACCTTACTAGAAATTTTAGCGGGGCTAGTTGAAACAACATCGGGTAATATTTCTTGGCGCGAACAAGAACTAATATCCGAGCAATTACAACAGTTGGCTGGCTTGGTTTTTCAGTTTCCCGAACGCCATTTTTGCGGTAGCACAATTTTAGAAGAACTGCGTTTAGGTCATCCAGAATTAGGCTCAGAACGAGTCAAGCAGGCTTTACGCGAAGTTGGTCTAGAGCAATTATCTATTCATACCTCACCCCAGGCTTTGAGTGGCGGTCAACAGCGCCGTTTGGCTTTGGCTGTACAATTAATCCGCCAGCCCCCGTTATTGCTGTTAGATGAGCCGACAGCAGGCTTAGATTGGTCAATGCGTCGGCAATTGGTCGCTCTGCTGGCAAAGCTAAAACAAGATTGGACGTTATTAATTGTCACTCACGATCCTGGAGATTTACTCGCCATTAGCGATCGCACTTGGAACTTAAATCGCGGGCAATTGTGTACTTTATCACCCGTTGCCGAAAATCAAAATGTCTAATTTATTACCAGAAATAACCGATTTATGGCTCAAAACCATCAATTGGCAACCAAACGATTTACAAAAATCCCAGTTTCAACAGGTTTACGAACAAGTAATTAAAGGCAATAGTCAATTTAATTTGACGCGCATTACTGAACCAATCGAGTTTTGGGAAAAACATT
>JACCVJ010000086.1 GCA_013698215.1 Tatlockia sp.
ATTGTCAATGTGGGCGAACAGCCTTATTTAGTAGAACATTTTAAGCTTGTAGCAACGCCTGCTCTAGTCAAAATTCACCCCGCACCTGTGCAAGTTCTAGCGGGTAGCAATTTAGACGTACAAATAAAAACTTGGTGGTTTCGCTGGCAACAATCAGTAGCAGCGTACTTAAAAGTAGCGCAACTTCCCGAAATTTTAGACCAAGACTATAATATCAACTTATCCCCATCGCCGATTCGTTCTGTGAGTGACTCTGCTGAATTAATCAAACTTACTGACGAAATTTTCCGTTTAAAGCGAGAACAAGAAAAACTCACTGAGCAACTACAGTTTAAAGATCGCGTAATTGCTATGCTTGCTCACGATCTCCGCAATCCTTTGACGGCGGTGTCTATTGCGTTGGAAACTTTAGAAGCAAATTTAGCTCAAGAAAACACAGTTTCTCGCCTCAAGCCAGAATTAGCGGCTCAGTTGTTTAAACAAGCCCGGAATCAAGCTAAAAGTATCGATCGCATGATTGCGGGATTATTGCGGGTAGCTTGCGGTACGGGCGCTCAATTGCATATTGAACCAACTAAATTAGATATAAACGCGCTTTGCACTGAAGTTTTAAGTTATCAGGGCGATCGCGCTCAAGCTAAGTTTCAAACTTTAGAAACCGATCTTCCGGCGGATTTACCCTGTGTCTATGCTGATAGCCAAAGGCTGCGACAGGTATTAGTTAACTTGTTAGATAATGCGATTAAGTACACGCCAGAAAATGGCACGATTCGTCTATCAGTGCTACACCGTACCAGTCAAAAAGCCCAAGTAAGTATTTGCGATACTGGCTCTGGGATTCCACCAGAGGCGCGCGATCGCATTTTTGAAGAGCGGGTGCGTCTAGAACGAGATCAAACCCTTGATGGCTATGGAATTGGTTTATCTCTATGTCAAACCATTATTAATGCTCATTATGGGCAAATTTGGGTAGATTCGCCCCTTAGTGGGGGCAGTTGTTTTCACTTTACAATTCCCATTTATCCAGCCTGACGTAAAGCGGCGATAATCTGAAAATTTGCTTCAGGAAAATTAAACTCGTCTAATTCCTCTAAGTTTACCCAGCGAATTTCGTCGCATTCGATTGGCTGCGGTACGCCATCTATATACTGGCAATGATGCACGATCAATGTAACGTGTAAGTGCGTGTAAGTGTGGGCGATCGTAATTAGGTGCTTGCCAACTTCAATTACAATTCCTAATTCTTCCCAAATTTCTCGTTTAATACATTCTTCTACAGTTTCCCCGGTTTCAATTTTGCCGCCAGGAAACTCCCAAAAGCCGCCTAATACTCCGGTGGGGCGACGGCGATCAATTAAAATTTGCCTTTGCTGGTTCCAAATTACGCCCACACCAATAGTTTTTTTAGTCATAAATTATTAAAACAAGGGCAGACAAAAAGTTAGTCTACCCTTGTTTTGGGGGGATGCAAATTTGCTTTATTCGTTGACTTCTGATGCTTGCAAAGCGCTGTCAAAGGTCATTCTTTGTTCGGCGTTACGCAAAAAATAGCCGCTAATCATTGCTGAAGCTAAAAGCCTGCCCAAATTTTCCCGGTTGGTGCTGATTGTGACATCAAAGTGTTCCGAGGGTAAGCCGCCCAAAAGCCCAACTATATTACGCTCCATGACTTGAAACACTTCACCAGAACTAGGCTTAGATAGCTGATTAATTGTTTCTGGATTCAGAGATTGGACGTAATGCCACAGCAAGTTAGTATTCTCTGATTCGCCGTTGAAAAACTCTGAGATTTGATTGGGTGAATTGCTCACTTGATGCCTCCGTTGGGTTTGGGCTTCCGTAGCTTAATTTGTTGCCTGGGTTGCCTAGAATTTTGCTTTGTGCTAACTAATGTAACAAGCTAGGTGGAGATTTGAAGTCGATGAAACCGAACCTATTTTGGGGTAGTTTCTTGCTTTTAGCCTTAGCTTGCGAGGTATTGATCCATATCGGCTTTACGCTTGCGGAGTTTAGTCAAAGCTTCGCGTTCAATTTGTCTGACTCGTTCGCGGCTAATATTAAGGCGATCGCCTATTTTTGCTAAAGTTAGCGCTTGTCCGTCGGCTAAACCAAAACGCAATATCAATACTTCTCTCTGCTGCGGTGTCAAATCTGCCATCAATAAATCTAAGTCACTCGCCAAAGAAGATTGCATCACAAATTCTTCAGGAGAAGCACCCGTATCTTCTAGCAATTCGCCTAGTTCCGTATCTTGGTTATCTCCCACACGCAAATCTAACGAGAGAGGTAAACGCGCTCTTTCTAGATACTCTCTAACTTGCTTAGTAGTTAATTCTAGTTCGGTAGCGAGTTCTGCCGCCGTCGGTGCGCGCCCTAATTTCTGGGAAAGCTGGCGTTGAGCCTTTTTAATTTTGTTAAGTTTTTCGGTGATATGAATAGGTAAACGAATGGTTCGCCCTTTTTCAGCGATCGCCCGCGTTATTGCTTGACGAATCCACCAGTAAGCATAAGTTGAGAACCTATAGCCTTTTGTGGGGTCAAATTTTTCTACCCCCCGTTGCATACCAATGGTTCCTTCTTGGATTAAATCGAGCAAGTCTACGTTGCGCTTAATGTATTTTTTGGCAACCGATACTACTAAACGCAAATTTGCTTCTACCATTTTGCGCTTGGCGAGTTCTCCGGCGGCGATGATTTTTGCCAGTTCTTCACTATCTTCTACATCGCTGGCTTTTGCCCATTCATCAGAAGTTGGTTCGCGTCCATGTTCAGCGACTAACGCCTCTCTTACTACTTGTAAGGCGCTCGAACGCTGTACTTGCTTTCCGTATAAAATTTCCTGCTCGTGGGTTAGCAGGGGTACGCGACCAATTTCACGCAAGTATGTACGTACTAGGTCGGTGGCAGTCTGAGCGGTCTTCATAACGCTACTTTTTTTTTAATTAATGGGCTTGGCAGGAAAATGGGAGCGCTTTATAGTTCAATTTTTTTTACAGTCTCGATACAATAATTATGAATTATTGTCAACTCCGATTACAAATAATTTTTCATTGATTAGTGAACTTATACAGGGGGGAGCGTCAATTATACACTAAGTTGCTTTTTATTTTGGCTTACATCAAATTTTAATTACATTAATAATTGTAACATTTATGAATATTTATGACTACTTGTTTTGGGGATATTTGGCGAGAAAGATTTAATAAATTTTCCTAGGGTTCGGTTAGTTGTAGAAGCCCAAGATTTGGGGAGTTTGTTTCCAAACCCCCAACAAATAGCAGACACGCTCTAAGCAACTAGGTTGCTGGAAACCTAGTTGGATTTTCTATGGCAGCTATTACTCTTTTTGGCTCAAATCCCCGCAGCAATACTAGGCTGCAAGTAGTCTTGTAAAGCTTTGACATCTAAAGGTGTACTTTGCATGGAGCGAATCGCCGCCGCCGTAGCTTTAGCGCCAGCAATGGTAGTAATAATGGGGATTTTGTAAGTTATGGCGGTACGACGAATTAACCGAGCATCGGTTTGAGCTTCCGAGCCGGAAGGTGTGTTAATAATGAGTTGAATTTTGTGGTTTTTCATCGCGTCTAAGACGTGGGGGCGACCTTCATGGAGTTTTAGGACTAATTCAACTTCCTTTAAACCATGCTCTTGCAACGTGCGGCGTGTGCCATCAGTGGCTAAAACGTGGAAGCCTAGCTCAATAAATTCTTTGATGACGGGAACTACCAAAACTTTATCGCGATCGCTCAATGACACAAATACTGTGCCGCTTAACGGTAGTACCTGTCCCGCGCCTAATTCACCTTTTGCAAAGGCACGTCCAAAATCGCGGTCAATGCCCATTACTTCCCCGGTGGAGCGCATTTCTGGCCCTAAAATTGTATCAGTTCCAGGGAATTTATTAAAGGGTAATACGGCTTCTTTAACAGCAATATGGCTAGGTGTAGGCTCGCTCGTAAAGTTGAGCGATTCTAAGGTTTTACCTGACATGATTAAAGAGGCGAGTTTTGCTAAAGGTACGCCCGTTGTTTTCGAGACAAAAGGTACAGTACGCGAGGCGCGGGGATTGGCTTCAATAATGTAGACTTGGGGGTTGTAGCTGTGGGC
>JACCVJ010000107.1 GCA_013698215.1 Tatlockia sp.
GAACCCGTCCCCGAACCTGCTTCGATGTTGGGTATTTTAGCTTTTGGTGCTTTGGGTGGTAAGAAGCTACTAAAGCGCAAACAACAAAAACAAGCTTAATTAATAAGTTACAGCGCGATCGCACTTCCAAATTAATCGGGCGATCGCGCTTTTTTAACTGCTAGGTTTTTTAAAAAACTCAGACGTAGCACTGCTACGTCTCTACATTTCGCGCCAACTATCCCTAGGCAAATACTATCTCAAGGTTTCCGATTCAATTGGTACACCAGGAATAACTTTACTTGTCGCACCCGGATTAACTAATTGCTCTAATTCATTCAATAACGAGAAGCCGCCACACAATAGCAACTGATCTCCGGCTTGCAAGTGCATACTACCATCAGGAAAACGAATAAACTTACCATCGCGGCGAATTGCTTGAATCTGCACCGCATACTGACGGCGGATATCAAGATCGGCGAGACTTTGCCCCACTGCCGGACTATTATTAGATACAAATAGCCAATGACAAGGATTGTTTTCTGCTGGGAGAGTTGCTGCACCTTTAGCTAATTCATCAAAAGCGGTTAACTCCTCACCTTCTCCAACTATTAATAAGCGATCGCCTGGGGCTAAAACTATTTTGCTATCAGGATAATCAAGTTCCTCACCACTTAAGCGCCGCACAGCCATTAAGCTAACTCCCGTCAAGTAGCGCATATCTGCTTCCTCTATAGTCATCCCCGTAAGCGGAGAGCCTTCAGGTAAGTCATACCAACGCCTGTTCATATCTTGAGTAGCTTGATCTAATTCTCGTGCTACTTGGGCAGGCGATCGCTCTGGGCGCAAATCTAAATAATGATGATTGCGAATTTGCTGCATTTCTAATTGCATCGTACTCGCCGACAAGCCCATTTTGGTTAATAAATGATTAGCTAATTCTAAGCTTGCCTCAAATTCGGGCTGTACTACTTCCTGCGCTCCCAATTGGTAAAGAGTTTCAATGTCTTTATCGTGATTTGCTTGTACTATCAAGTCTAAGTTGGGAGATAGTTCTAAAGCCCGTTTCAAACACAACCGCGTACTCATGGGATCGGGTAAAGTAATTGCTAAAGATTTTGCTCTTTCTACTCCCGCCGTTTCTAGTACGTGAAAACTTGCCGCATTGCCGTAGACGTAAGCAACCCCCGCCTCGCGTAACTGCTGAATCCTGCTTTCGGACTGTTCAATTACGACGATTGGGTAGCCGTGCGCTTGGACTAATTTAACCAAATTGCGCCCCACGCGCCCGTAACCGCATACTACTATATGATTTTGTTGGGGTAATTCGTCAGATTCGGCGATCGCTACATCACCAGATTCAATCAAAGACCTCAACCAAGGTAATTCGAGTATTTTGGGTACTAAACGCAATACAAACGGCGTTAATACGAGGGTTACGGCGGTTGTTCCCAAAATTAATAAGTACACCCGGCGAGAAACTAAACCCATTGATAGCCCTTCGCTGGCTAAAACAAAGGAAAACTCTCCAATTTGCGCTAGTCCCAAACCTACCATCAAAGCAGTTTTCCAGGGATAGTGAAATACTTTTACGAGGGGCGTAACGATCGCAAATTTGCCGACAAATACCAGCAATACTAACCCCAAAATCAACTCTAAGTTTTGCCACAAAAAGAACGGATCGATTAGCATCCCAATCGCTGCAAAAAATAAAGTTGCAAAAATATCTCTCAGTGGCTCGACATAAGTTAAAGTTTGATCGGCGTATTCCACCTCAGAAATCATCAATCCAGCGACAAAAGCGCCCATTTCAATCGATAATCCCAAATGCTCGGTAAGTAAGGCAATCCCCAAACACAGCGCCACTACACCTAATAAAAATAACTCCTTACTCTCGGTTCTTGCCAATAACCTTAATAATGGTGGGATTAGCCAAATTCCTGCTACCACTGCTCCGGCGGCAAATAAACCAATTTTAATTAATGCCGTACCTACCGCTATACCAATAGTTTCCGGCGGTTGCTCCAAAGCAGGTAAAACCGCAAGCATTAGTCCTAGCGCCAAGTCTTGGACTACCAACATCCCTAACATAACTTGACCGTGAGGCGTTTCTGTTTCGTTGCGCTCCATCAAGCACTTCAAAACAACGGCGGTAGATGAAAGTGATAAAATTGCCCCTAAAAACACTCCTTGAGCCGGAGAACTTACCCATCCCACACCTACCGATACTATGGCAGTACCGATAATAGTCAGCACAATTTGCAAACCCCCGCCACCCAAACTAATTAGCTGGACTTTTTTTAGTTCAGCAAGGGAAAATTCCACTCCCAAAGCAAATAATAAAAAGGCAACGCCAAATTGGGCTAAGGTTTCTACTTGGATTAGTTCTTTAATTAGTCCTAATCCTGCAGGCCCTATCACCACCCCACCGACTAAATAGCCAAGTAAAACTGGTTGGCGAAACAATGCCGCTAATAGCCCACCTACCGCCGACACTGCAAGGACTAATACTAAATCGACAATTAGTCTAAAATCTTCTTGCACAAGTTTATTAGAAAAAATATTAAGGTATATTAATTTACTGTAAAGCTTTTTTATCAAAGATTT
>JACCVJ010000172.1 GCA_013698215.1 Tatlockia sp.
GTTATAGCTAACGACAATATTGTTAGCTTCCAAAAACTAATCGGATTTCAAGAGCCTAAAAAGGCTGAACGATTACAAGATTTATTATCAGGATACAAGCGAAACCTTAACCGCGAACGTTTTAGCATCACAATATCCAGCATTGAATCTGACGGTCAAGAAGCTGTTTATGATTGTACTGTGCCTGGTGTGGCAAGATTTGATGCTAATGGTTTAGTTGCTCACAATTGCGGAGAAGTTATTGGCGCTAATTTCCACTGCAATCTTGCGGAAATTCACCTCAATCAAATTGATCCTCACAACTACCAAGAACAAAAAGATGCTTTTACCGCCGGAGCGCTTTCGGTTGCTTCTTTATTGAACCATCAATTTATTGAAGAAAGATACCAATCTTCGCGGGAATTAGACCCGATTGTGGGCGTATCTTTTACCGGGTTATTTGACTTTTTTGTTAATGCTTTTGGTACAGATTGGCTGCGCTGGTGGGAAGCTGGAAGACCGCACACCGAGGCAGGATTGGAGTTTAAGCAGCAAGAAGAAGCATACTTAAGTCGGTGGAAGGCGATCGTTAATGAGGTAGTCTGGCACTATTGCGACGAGCATAATCTTAAGCGTCCAAATCGCTGTACCACAGTGCAACCATCGGGGACAAAATCGTTACTCACGGGCGCGTCTCCGGGCTGGCATCCCCCCAAAGCCCAACGTTTTATTCGCCGCATCACTTTCCGCAAAAATGACCCCGTAGCCTTAGCTTGTATTGATTACGGCTATAATATTGTGCCTTCGCAATCAGATAAAGATGAAAATGGCAACTTGCTAAATAATCCTTTTGACGAATTCTGTACAGAATGGCTTGTAGAAATTCCTGTAGCCGTACCTTGGGCAGATTTTCCTGGGGCGGATGAAATAGAGATTAGTCAGTTTAGCGCGGCGGCTCAAATGGACTTTTATATGCAGGTGCAGAAGCACTATGTAGCTCACAATACTAGCGCCACTATTGAGCTAAGAGAACACGAAATTGAAAGCTTGGGGACGCGCATTTACGAAGCAATCCGCGATGACGAGGGTTATATTTCCGCCGCTTTGTTGGCTCGATTTGACGCTCATCAGACCTTCCCGCGTTTACCTTTTGAACCGATTACTAAGGAAACTTACGACCAACTAATGCAGGAAGTGAAAAGCCGCCGTCAAACCGATGATTTTTACACCGCTTTGAGTCGCTACGATTCGGGGGAAATGACCGAAGCTGGCCCGGCGGGTTGCGATTCAGATAAATGTTTATTTGCGGCGGAAGAACCCAAGTAGATAGGCATTCCCAGGAGGAGCAAGGATACTTGCGAATACGTTAAAATTTTAGCCAATAGTACAAGGAGACTTAGATCGTGTTTTTAGACGAATTAGCACCCCTTTTCAAAGAATTGACTCAGCACCCAGTCTCGTTTTTAGGCGGACTTTGCTCCGGTTTTTTGCGCCTTAACTTGAATGACGATCCGGTAAGAAGTTGGCTCGAACAGCAAGGGGGAACTACAGCTTATAGTAGTTTTAGCGTTGACGGCGATCGCAATGGAAATAGTACAGGCCCTCAATCTATTTCTATCGACTAATTATTTTTGGCGGTAAGCAGGCGTTGCTTACCGCCATAAGTAGTTTTGTATTCCAGGTAACCTTGGAGTAAGGTAGGCATGAGCTATTATGGGGCGGTATGTTTAAGTTCAGTACCATCTTTGGTCGAAATCTAGACTTGCTGCCTATTTAATTAGACAAAAATCTAGATTTGCCATTGATAAGTCAGATAGATTTTATTAAGGTGTTATCTATCGGTCTATTGGTCTGAAGCTTTTGCTAATCGTCCAGACTAAATTGCCACTTCTATGACTATTTACGTTGGAAACCTCTCTTACCGCGCTACCGAAGAAGACTTAAGAACAGTATTTGCGGAGTACGGCGCAATCAAAAGAATTGTTTTGCCTACAGACCGAGAAACCGGACGGCTGCGAGGTTTCGCCTTTGTTGATATGAATGAAGATGCCCAAGAAGA
>JACCVJ010000176.1 GCA_013698215.1 Tatlockia sp.
ACTTCTTGGGAGTACTGGTGGTGCATTCCGGGTCAATTATTGCTACCGGAAGATGTGGCATTATTGCAAAGCGACTACAATCGCATTGAAAGTATTTTAACTAAACTTGTCTGGTTGTGGGGTGGACGCTTTATCGGTGCAGAAACTAGCAGCGAGGTAAATAATTGGTCGCAAGTATTAGAATTAGTGCGCGAAAATAAGATAAATCCTGACGTTCTGGATATTGATTTTTTCCCTTTAACGGTGAAGACTAACGCAGCCCAGGGTAATATTGGCGTAGAACCTGCCCATTGGCATATTGAGTTTTTTCAAGTAGAGGCAATAGACGGCGGCTACAACTTGCAAGAACCAAAAAAAGCTTGTGGTTGCCAAATTTGGACGGGCAAACCCTTTGTCAAGCAGCTAGACACCGAAGAAGCAATGATTAGTTATGACTTAAGCATTGCTCAACCTTCAGCTATGACAAGTCCACCTTGGCAAACCTTGCTGAGTAGCAATTAGGTTAAGCTTTCTAACTATTACTTAAGATATACGCTAAAAGTAGGTTGATACAATGCAAGACTTAGTAACAATATTAAAGGCTCTAAGCAGGTAAAGAGGCTAAATAGCATGGTAGTCAGCGAGCAAAAAACTCAATCAAAAACTTTAGGAGATTGGGCATCTATTGCGATTGGTAAACATTTGCAAAAAATTGTTAAGCACGAAAAAGATGTACTTACAGGTAAAAACCCTGAAGACTTACATCAGATGCGTGTAGGAATGAGGCGCTTAAGGAGTGCAGTAACAGGATTTTCCCCGGCTTTAAAATTGCCCAAGTTAGTAACAGAAAAAAAAATTGGTAAGATTGCGCGAACTTTAGGCTCGTTGCGCGATTTAGATGTACTGGGCGATGCTTTAGAAAATGACTATAAGCCAAGCTTACCTGCCAAAGAACAAAAGTATTTGCAAAAAGCTTTATTACATCTACATAAACAGCGACATTCCGCTTTAGTAGAAGTTAAAGAAACTTTACACAGTAAGCAATATAAATTATTAAAAGAGTCGTTAACCCAATGGTTGCAGCAGCCTGAATATCGGGAAATTGCCAAAATGCCAATTGCGGAAGTATTACCAGACTTGTTACTACCAAACGTAAGTAAATTGCTGCTGCATCCGGGCTGGCTAGTAGGTAGTGATGCCAAGATAGTAGAACTAGAACTCGTAGAAAAAATTTTAGCAAAACAAGGAGGATTGTTGCATAGTCTGCGAAAAGAAACCAAGCGCATTCGCTATCAAATGGAAGTATTTAGCGAGTTTTACGGCGAAAATTATGCTAGTTATTTAGAAGATATAAAAGCTATTCAAGAAATTCTTGGTAAAATTCAAGACAGCAATGTTTTAACAGAGTTTTTAACCCAATCGTCAGCAGATAATATTAGGCGTTCTATTCCTACTCTAGTATCTCAACTGGCGAAGGCAAACTACGATGCTTGGCAGCAGTGGCAAAATTTACAGATTAAGTACTTGAGTGTTGATATGAGAAAAGGTTTTCACATCGCTATACTCGAACCTAATTTAAACATTGCAAGTTAAAATTTTTAAGTTTGGGTAGGAGAATCCTTGTTGTCTACCTAAGACAAGCTCGAAATGAGTTTTGTAAATTAAAGCGCAATAAATCTATAATGCTTGATAATTAGCACTCAAGGCTAGAGAGTGCTAAATTGGCTAATAGAAGCGCGTGAGTAATAGAATATGGCAAAAATTATTGCATTTAATGAAGAATCTCGGCGAGCGCTAGAGCGAGGCGTTAATGCCTTGGCGGATGCAGTTCGCATTACTTTAGGGCCCAAAGGGCGGAATGTGCTGCTAGAAAAGAAATTTGGCGCACCGCAAATTGTCAATGATGGCATTACCGTTGCTAAAGAAATTGAATTAGAAGACCCCCTAGAAAATACGGGTGCAAGACTAATTCAAGAAGTTGCTTCAAAAACTAAAGATGTTGCTGGAGACGGCACAACAACCGCTACAGTCCTCGCTCAAGCGATGATTAAAGAAGGCTTGAAGAACGTAGCTGCGGGTGCAAATCCTGTTAGTCTGCGTCGAGGAATTGAAAAAACTATCGACAAATTGGTAGAAGTAATTGCCCAAATTGCTAAACCCGTTGAAGGTAGTGCGATTTCTCAAGTTGCGACAGTCTCAGCAGGAAATGACGAAGAAGTCGGTAAAATGATTGCCGAAGCTATGGATAAAGTTACTACAGACGGTGTAATTACTGTAGAAGAATCAAAGTCTTTAACTACAGATTTGGAAGTAGTCGATGGGATGCAAATCGACCGGGGTTATATTTCCCCTTACTTTATTACCGACAACGAGCGGATGGTTGTAGAGTACGAAAATGCCCGGATTTTAATTGCCGATCAGAAAATTAGCAGTATTCAAGACTTAGTTCCGGTACTAGAAAAAGTAGCGCGTTCTGGGCAACCATTGCTAATTATTGCTGAAGATGTAGACGGGGAAGCTTTGGCAACTTTGGTAGTCAATAAAGCGCGGGGCGTATTGAGTGCTTGTGCGATTAAATCTCCAGGATTTGGCGATCGCCGTAAAGCTTTGTTACAAGACATTGCCGTGCTAACAGGCGGACAAATGATTTCTGAGGAAGTCGGTTTAACTTTGGATGCTGTGACTTTGGAAATGATGGGAGTTGCGCGTAAACTTACCATTGATAAAGACTCAACAACTATTGTTGCGACAGGGGAGTTTACCGCCGAAGTTGAAAAGCGGATCGGTCAAATTCGCAGACAGCTTGAAGACACTGATTCTGAGTACGACAGCGAAAAACTCCAAGAGCGAATCGCTAAACTTGCAGGCGGTGTAGCCGTAATTAAAGTTGGTGCAGCAACAGAAACCGAGCTTAAAGACCGCAAATTGCGAATTGAAGATGCTTTAAACGCTACCAAAGCGGCGGTAGAAGAAGGTATTGTTCCCGGTGGTGGTGCAACTTTAATTTATCTCAGCAAGCAAATTAACGAAATTAAAAATAGCTTGACTGAAGAAGAAAAAATTGGCGCTGATATAGTAGGGCGCAGTCTCGACGCTCCTTTGCGTCAGATGGCAGATAATGCGGGTGTAGAAGGCTCAGTAATCGTGGAAAAAGTGCGCGAAACTGACTTAAATATTGGTTACAACGCGGCTACAGGCGTATTTGAAGACTTAATTGCTGCTGGAATTATCGATCCGGCTAAAGTCGTGCGATCGGCGTTGCAAAATGCTGGATCTATTGCTGGGATGGTAATTACTACTGAAGCTTTGGTAGTTGAGAAGCCTGAAAAGAATGCTCCTGCGCCTGATATGGGTGGTATGGGTGGTATGGGCGGTATGGGTGGTATGGGGATGATGTAATAATCCCCAATCAAAGAGACGTTGCATTGCAACGTCTCTACAAACAAAATCATTTTCGCTCCCTGGATTGGGCAGCGCCTTAATTTCAGCAGTTTGTCTTATCCGGTGAACTGCTTTTTTT
>JACCVJ010000183.1 GCA_013698215.1 Tatlockia sp.
TGGTCTGATCGTTCAAGAACATACCTGCTGCCAAATCGAGAACTTACGCTTGGAAATTTCATCTTATCTAGGACAATTTGCAGACATTCATTATTTCCAAGTCATTATTTACAATCTTGACTCTCAATTAGAGCTAGAGAGCGACAAAATAGATTCCGGCAATTTAGGACTAATGCGCGTAGGGTCTATAGATGGTGGACTCAAACGAGAACTAGAGTTACGGCAAGTTCTTGGCGATCGCAAAATGGTGTCTGAATTACTAGCTGTTGCAGAAGAATCAGTTTTTATAACTTCTTGCTCACATTTATCAGAGCCAGAAGTTAGCAACGACCCAGAACAGCTAGAGCCTTACTTAGCTGTTAATTCTCTTAACGTCCTAGAAGAATTGAGCGGCAATGAATTAGTCCCTAACGAACTAAGCGTATTGCACGATCTAGAAAATAATTCAACACCAGAGCCAGAATATTTAGAAGAAGAGTTTTATCCATAAGAAAATATAAACTCTGATGAATCAGCACGCAAACTCATACTATTGAGCTATTTACCACAAGCTGATGCAACTTTGGAAACTTGGTTGAAACAAGAAAATTCACTAGAATCATCCTTGTTATTAGCAAGTCAAGCGTGCCAGTTTTTTCGGCACATCTATCAGCAGCAATGGTGTTTCATTCAAATATTCCCTCAATTTGTTCAAATAGGAACGCCAGTTAAGTTTTTTGATTTAACTGGTGCTTACCCTGTCGAAGAAAAACTTACTTCTAGTTTCTTAGGAGGCTATTGCGCCCCCGAAATTGCCTACAACAGTGGTTGTACTATTAATGAGCAAATGAGTACATATACAGTAGGAGCGCTGCTGTATCAAGCCATTCATCAAAAACTCCCGGCTCAAACTTATGGCGTTGAGTTGGAAATTAAACGCATTCCTCCTATTTACCAACTTCTCAAAATTTGCCTTTCTCCTATTCCAGAAGAACGATTTTCCTTATCTCAGCTATTAAGTTTGTTAGTTGAAAGCCGTAAATTAGTAATAACTCCTCAGATTCACTGGGATGCTTACGGGCGCTCAACAATCGGGCTTTCCACCAGTCGGCTGCAAAATGAGGATAGCTTTGGAGTCCAACAGTATTTCAGCAATTGGGAGCCAACAATTTTAGGAGTTGTAGCAGATGGGATGGGTGGTATGGCTCAAGGCGAGGTAGCTAGTAGACTAGCGCTACAAACAGTATTAGAGTCTCAAATTCCTCTGCATCTCACTAGCCAGCAACGCGCCGAGTGGTTGGTCGAGCTAGTCCAAAAAGCTAACACCTGCGTAACTGATAGTGTGCGCGATGGCGGAACAACTCTTAGTCTAGTTATGGCAATTGGGCGAGATTTAGCGATCGCTCATGTAGGAGATAGTAGGATTTTTCTGTTGAGGAATCAGCAAATATGTCAGTTGAGCGAAGATCACTCAATGGTAGCCACGCTATTAGCTGGCGGTCAAATTACCTATGAAGAAAGTCAGGATCACCCCGATCGCAACGTTTTGACTAAATCTCTTGGTTCAAAAAGAAAATTAAGCGATCGCTACGTGCAAGACTTAAGTCTTTTTGGTTCGGACTTATCCTTGTCTTTGGAAAATGGCGATATTTTACTTCTTTGCTCTGATGGAGTTTGGGATTTAGTTTCCGCAGACCAGTTAGCTGAAAATTTTTCAGGCGATCGCACCTTATACTCTGCTGTTGAATTGACTATCGAGCAAGTGCTAGAGCGGGGTGCATACGACAACGCAACCATTTTAGCGTTGAGATGTACTATCAAAAACTCTTACTAAGCAATATTTATGCAATGTCCAACTTGTCTTACAGAGAATTTTGATACGACAGCTAACTGTGCTACCTGTGGTGTACCTCTGTCAGAGCCAACTTATTATCTTCCTGCTGGAACTTTACTTCAACAAGGAAGATATAGAATCGATCAAAAAATTGGTGAAGGTGGCTTTGCAATTACTTATAAGGGTTTCGATTTAACGCATTCTAGAGTTGTTGCTATTAAAGAAAATTGGCCGGAAAAATCTAGTCGCCAAGGAAAAAGGATTGTTTGGCCTTCTAAGATTACTCCTCAAGAACGTCAAAAACAAATTCAAGAAGTTCAAAATGAAGCCAATCGCATAAAAAAGTGTATTCATCCAAGTATAGTTACAGTCTACGAATCCTTTGAAGAAAATAATACTGCTTATATAATTCTGTCTTTCATCGAGGGAAATTCTTTATCTAAGCTTCTTAAAGAACAAGGTACTTTGCGGGAAGCCCATATTAATCGTTATTTTATTCAGGTAGCAGAAGCTCTAAAGATAGTTCACTTACAAAAAATCTTACATAGAGATATTAAACCCGACAATATTTTAGTTAATAAACAAGATATTCCTGTGTTAATTGATTTTGGAGCAGCTAGAGAATTTATTGCTGATAAAACTCAAACTCATACTCAAATAGTTAGTGAAGGCTATTCCCCATTAGAGCAGTACGGTTCTCGTGCTAAACGTAGTGCTAGTACAGATTTGTATGCTTTATGTGCTTCGATGTATGAATTACTAACTGGCGAATTACCTGCATCAGCAACAGAAAGAATGGCTACAGAAACGCTAGTTCCCCCTCGACAGCTAGTACCCAATATTAGCCCCATAACAGAGCAGGTAATATTGACTGGCATGAAAATGCGAGTTGAGGAGCGGTTTCAAACAGCAGATGAATTGATTGATGCTCTAAAAGGTAATTTTGTTACTCCAAGTCTAAAGCGATCGCGGCAGTTAGTTCAGCAAGGAAAGTTATCAGAAGCTGTCCAAGCTTATAACAAATGTTTAGCTGATGAACCTAATAACGGTGAGGCAACCGTAGAACTTGCACTGGTTCAGACTTACAGCAATTCGCGATCAAACCAGCCACAAAAAGAGCTATCTAATAGGCTCAAAGAAAAGCCCACAATGATTAAACCAATTAAGAGCATTTTCATCGGTAATCGCATTTACGGCCATAGTAATTGCTTGATCGAGAGCATCAGAGGTACGGGCTTTAGCAGAGCGAAGAATTGCTTTTAACTTAGACCAACACAATTCAATAGGGGATAAATCCGGCGAGTACGGAGGCAAGAACTTTACCTCAGCGCCAACTGATTCAATCAGAGCAATTGCAACTTCAGCATAATGTACGGGTAAATTATCCATAACCACAATTGCGCCTACCCATAATTTGGGTAGTAAGATTTGTGCTAGGAAGACTAAAAAACTAGCGGTGTTGAGGCTGCCAGGAAAAGTCATCGTCGCCATCAAACCTTCCTCACTCATGGCGCCAATTAAAGTAATATTTTTGCCTTTATTACTAGGACGCTCTGCATAGATTCTTCCTCCACCTTCACCTCTGCCGTAGAGTCTTGTCAAGGCAAGGTTTATCCCGGTTTCATCAATAAATACTAGGTTTTTGATATCGATAGTATCTAGCCAACGCCGAAATTCATCACGCAATTTTTTTACCCGTTCACTACTCTGCTCAGTGGCGACTAAAGTTTTTTTTTACGCTTTAATTTTAAGCGGGAAAGAGTGCGAGACAAACTTGATATGCTGACTTCTATTCCTTTGCGCTCTTTGATTACTTCTTGAATTTCTCGCAAATATATATCACTTTGCGCTGTCACAATTATCTTTAATAATTCTTGATCTTTATCTTTAAGCTTCGAGCGGCGATCTCCGCCTTGGGGCTTTGCAGCTATCTCATTAGTCTCTCGATACCGACGCAAAAAGTCACGTATAAACGACAAACTGACTTTAAATCGTTTGGCTAAGTCCCTCTGGCTACATTCTTTATTTTGCCACGCTTTTAGGATCTTTTCTCGTAAGTCAATGGAATATGCTGCCAACTCTAATTAACCTTCTTCTTTCGTATCTTTACTTTATCTTCTTTGTGGCGGGCTTGATCTCAAATTGCTGTAAATGGCAACTGCTGCTGTTGATAAAAAGCTTTGAACTGCGGCTGATGCTGATAGGCACTAGGAGTTAAACTAGCAGCGTATAAATTCTGCGTAGCGTAGTGGGGAGCTTTTTGTTCAAAGGGCTTATCTTGATAGCTACGATTTACGTCTGCTGGTAGTAGAAGCAGTCCGGCGATAGCATTTCGCCAGTTTTGAAACACTTGTTCTGACTCGAATTGATCTTTGTAATGACTGTAATTATTGGGATAAATGTGTTCGATGTCGCAAGGATTATTCTGCTGGCGATCTACGTACTTATCAAATAAATCGGGTTTACCCGCTCCTATTTCTACATAAGCAGTCAAACGTGCCAGCAAGTGATAGATGTAGCGACGGCTGAATTGAGTGAGTTCCAACCCTATAATGCCAGCAACACGCCCGCGTGCAAAGCTGGCATTAAAAGAAACATCATCGTTTGTTAGTCTGTAGTCGAGGATATCGACTAAATCGTTGAGCGGTTTGCGCCGAATCTCGCGGCAGAGAAGGAACATGGCGTAGGCAGTGCTGGAATAACCAACTCGAATATAGTTCACTGTGCGACGCATTAGCCAGATATCAAGATAGGTAGCTGTGGCTGCAATTTTGCGTCGCATGGTTTCGTTATCATCTGTAACGCAAAGAGGCGCTAACAACACTGTATTTTGCCACGTAAACTCGTTGTGAGCGTTATAGAATACTGCTTCCAAACCTGGAGTATAGGTACGACTAGCTGACAAAATATATTGGTACGCCTTGGCAAAGAAGGTAAAGTGAGTTGAAATAAGTGCTAAGTTGTCTGCTTGAGTTCCCAGGTTAAGCAACCCGCAGTTATCGCGTACCCAGCGATGGAAGGCGCTACCAATTAGCTCCCAGTCTTTGTCCGTTGCTCCAGCTTTGCGATCTCGGATTGTGTCAGCATACTGCGCCCGAAACCAAGCTTTGATACAGGTCGCATCGCGCTCAAGTTCGTGAATTCCTCCCCAGGAGATCAAATCCAGAACTTGCTTTTTCCAGGTTTGGTTGGCATTACGCCGCTCGATTGCATCCTCAATTGGAGCTAGTAGATATGCTTTTAACATATCTACCGGACTAAGGGGCTTACCCCGATCATTCATCGTCTCAAAGATAGAGTAGGCGTAATTATCACTGTCTGTAGCAATCTCAATTAACCCTACTTTCGTCATCAACCAATAGACAAAGTGGGGTAAAGCTTCACTAAGTTCGCCCACTAGATCCTTAGACTCGATATTGTCGTAGCGCGCATACATTGTTTGAAGCGACTCATCCTTGTCATCTGGGTTAAAGTCCCTTGCGTAAAAAAGTGCTTCAATGACTGGCAGTCGCTCTTGAATGTCTAGATTGAATTTAGGTTCGCCTAAGTTATCACTGAAGATTAACGGAGCAATACTTCCTGCTAC
>JACCVJ010000195.1 GCA_013698215.1 Tatlockia sp.
CAGGTTCGGAAAACCCCCCTAGGAAGCGTTGGCTAGTCAAGCTCAGTATATAACTTAGTACCCAAAGCGGCGTACTAAATGCAATTAATAGTTTTGTATTGTCCATAAAGTTTAAGTAGTTATAGGGAGCCAAATATCTCCAATGGCAAAAGTAGTTGGGATTGACTTAGGTACAACAAATTCTTGCGTAGCAGTAATGGAAGGTGGCAAACCCACCGTAATTGCTAATGCTGAGGGTTTTCGGACAACGCCATCAGTGGTCGCTTTTGCCAAAAATGGCGATCGCTTAGTTGGTCAAATCGCTAAACGTCAAGCGGTAATGAATACCGAAAATACTTTTTATTCGGTCAAGCGCTTCATCGGGCGTAGATTCGAGGAAATCACTAATGAAGCAACAGAAGTTTCCTACAAAGTTATCCGCGATGGCAGTGGCAATGTTAAGCTAGACTGCCCCGGTACAGGCAAGCAATATGCCCCCGAAGAAATCTCTGCTCAAGTGCTACGGAAGTTGGTAGAAGATGCCAGCAAATATTTAGGCGAAACAGTTACCCAAGCAGTAATTACCGTTCCTGCCTACTTCAACGACTCCCAGCGTCAAGCAACCAAAGATGCCGGGAAGATTGCTGGTGTTGAAGTATTGCGGATTATCAACGAACCTACTGCCGCATCTTTGGCTTACGGTTTTGACAAAAAGAGCAACGAAACAATCTTAGTATTTGACCTTGGTGGCGGTACTTTTGACGTATCGGTACTAGAAGTCGGTGACGGTGTATTTGAAGTATTGGCGACTTCCGGCGACACTCATTTAGGTGGTGACGACTTCGATAAAAAGATTGTTGATTTCTTGGCTGACGAATTTAGAAGGTCTGAAGGTATCGACCTGCGTAAAGACAAGCAAGCATTGCAGCGTTTGACGGAAGCCGCAGAAAAAGCAAAAATCGAGCTATCGAGCGTTAGTCAAGCAGAGATTAACTTGCCCTTTATTACCGCTACTCAAGACGGGCCTAAGCACTTAGATACAACTCTAACCCGCGCCAAGTTTGAAGAACTTTGTTCTGACCTCATTGATCGCTGCCGCATTCCTGTAGAGAATGCCATGCGCGATGCCAAGTTAGATAAAAGTGCCATCAATGAAATCGTCCTTGTGGGTGGTTCTACCCGGATTCCTGCCGTCCAAGACTTGGTAAAGCGAATCTTAGGCAAAGATCCTAACCAAACTGTTAACCCTGATGAAGTAGTAGCTGTAGGTGCGGCAATTCAAGCCGGGGTATTAGCTGGAGATGTTACGGGTATCTTGCTACTAGACGTTAGCCCGCTATCTCTAGGGGTAGAAACTCTTGGTGGTGTAATGACTAAAATTATTCCCCGCAACACAACCATTCCTACCAAGAAGTCAGAAGTATTCTCAACGGCGGTAGATGGTCAAAGCAATGTAGAAATTCACGTCCTCCAAGGAGAGCGCGAAATGTCTACCGATAACAAGAGTTTGGGAACCTTCAGATTAGATGGCATTCCCCCTGCACCTCGTGGCGTACCGCAAATTGAAGTTATTTTTGACATTGATGCTAACGGTATTCTCAATGTCACGGCTAAAGATAAAGGTAGCGGTAAAGAACAGTCAATCAGCATTACGGGCGCTTCTACCCTTGATAAGTCTGAAGTTGAGCGGATGGTACAACAAGCAGAGCAAAATGCTTCTACAGACAAAGAGCGCCGTGAGAAAATCGAGCGCAAAAATCAGGCAGATTCTTTAGCTTACCAAGCCGAAAAGCAGATTGCTGACTTGGGCGATAAAGTCCCCGCCGATGATAAAACGAAAATTGAGGAGATGGTCAAAAACCTCAGAGATGCGATCGCCTCGGAAAACGACGAGCAAATTAAAGTTCTGATGCCCGAACTCCAGCAAACACTGTACACTATTGGCGCTAACTTGTATCAGCAAGGTGGCGGCGGTGCAGCCCCTGGCACTCCTGGCGATGATGGTGATAGTGGTACTAATCCACCCCCTAGTGGCGATGATGTAATTGATGCAGATTTTACCGAATCTAAGTAGTACATCTAGTTAAAGCCTAAAAATAAGGGGAGGCGCGATGCCTCCCCTTATTTTGTTTTTAAGTCACTTCAAGACTAATTACTTCTTACAGGCGCTGTAAGGGCGTTGAGCATAACTTGATAGATGTGGACTTGGTCTACAGCACCAGGAACTCCAGGTACGTCAAATCCGTAAGACTTGAAGCCTTTGCCAATAAACTGTGTCAAGGTTGAAGTTCCGCCTTGATAATAAACTGGCACTGGACGGTTAGTATGACTGCCCCAGCCATATTTTACGCTAGGATCTGAACCCCAAAAGTGTCCAGCGCTGGCGGGAGTATGATTTGTGAATGTTAAAGAGTCTGCTCCCTGAGCTTTTAATAGTTCGGGGAAATTGTCATTTAATGTTAAGTAATGGTCGTGATCGGCAGTAACAAT
>JACCVJ010000196.1 GCA_013698215.1 Tatlockia sp.
GCCAAGAATTACGGGCGGCGGAAGACCCAGAATTTGAGACTTTTTACACCAAAAACATTTTGCTGAATGAGGGGATCCGCGCTTGGATGGCTCCTCAAGATCAGCCTCACGAACAATTCCAATTCCCTGAAGAAGTATTGCCTCGCGGTAATGCTCTCTAAATTGGTTTGAGTTGAAATAAGATACTAAAAAAACCTCTACTAAAAAAGTAGGGGTTTTTATTTTTGTAGCCAACAATAACAAAACATTGTGTTATATTAAATAAAGGTGACAAACACCCAAAGCAACAAGCTTTGTCCCTGTGAGATTTACGCCGTAAAGGCAACAAGGAGGTGATGCCCATGATAGAAAGTAGTATATCCTTGGGTCGTCAAGTTGAAATGAGCCGGCTGCGCGCCGGGGCTGTTCTCTAAATAAAGCTTAGGCTTGCTTGGAGTTCCTTCCGGCAGTCTGGTTTCAACTTGAAGATCCACTACACCGCTCTTACTAAAGGTTAACTAACCTTGGTAGGAGCGGATAGCTTTTTGTAGGGTTATAAAAATCGCTGAAAATATATCTTTTAAGCAAATAATCCTTTTAAGCTTTCTCCCTTGGGTTAGAGAGGAACAAGGATTTTTATAATTTAATTGCCAACAGTGCGCTATCTGAATCGGCGCAATAATAAAGAATTTGTAACTACGCTAACAGAACTAAACGCCATCAATGCTCCGGCGGCGGCGGGGTTAAGTACAAAACCAAAACTAGGTAATAGTAAACCCGCAGCAATTGGTATACCTAGGGTATTGTAGGCAAATGCCCAAAATAAATTTTGGCGGATTTTTAGAAAAGTCGCTCGACTGAGAGTGATAGCCGCGACAACATCTGTCAAAGAGTCGCGCATCAAAACAATTTGAGCCGCTTCCATAGCTACTTCTGTACCTGCTTTAAGCGCAATACCAACATCAGCTTGAGATAGAGCGGGAGCATCATTAATACCATCTCCTACCATTGCAACATGGTGATTTTGGGCTTGTAGTTGTTGAATAGCTTGGGCTTTTCCGGCGGGGCGAACTCCGGCAATAATATCAACTTTCCTTAGTCCTAATTGTGCGCCTACTACCTCGGCGGCTTCTATGGTGTCTCCGCTCAATAGCACTACTTTTAAACCCATTGAGCGCAATTGTTTTATTGTATTGTGCGCTTCGGCTCTCAGGGTATCGCTAACAGCGATGAATCCTAGAAGTTCACTGTTAAGAGCTACAAATACTACAGTTTTTCCCTTAGCGGCTAAAGTTATACTTTGCGATCGCACTTGTTCGCTAATATCAACGTTATTCTCACTGATATACTGGTAGTTGCCTAACAAAACTTGCTTATTTGCTACAACCGCCGATACCCCTAAACCTGGCTCGGTATAGAAGTCTTTGGCAATGGGTAGAGATATATTTTGCTCTTTAGCTGCTTGAGTAATCGCGGTAGCTAAAGGGTGACAAGCACCACTTTCGACAACGGCGGCTAATTGCAATAGTTCGCGCTCCGATAAATTATTTTTGGGAATAACTACAACATCGGTGACGGTAGGACGACCGCTTGTTAGAGTGCCAGTTTTATCAAAAACTACTGTATCTAGCTGATGGACTCGTTCTAAAACATCTCCACCTTTAATCAACAGTCCCTTTTGCGCTCCGACTCCCGTACCAACTAAAATCGCTGTCGGTGTAGCAAGTCCCATAGCACAAGGACAAGCTACGACCATAACGGCTATAGCAAGTTTTAAACTCAATAATAGTGGTGAGGGTTGAAGCAACGGGGTATTTGCCAAGTACTGGGCGTGGAGTGACATATCGTGACTACCCATTTGCCCAGGTAGCAAAACCTCTGTCCAAATATGCGTACCAATAAAGTACCAAAATAAAAAAGTTAATATAGATGCGGCTAATACTCCATAAGTAAAGTAACCTGCTACAGTATCAGCTAATTTTTGAACGGGAGCTTTACGAGTTTGGGCAGCTTCTACTAAGGCGACTATTTGGGCTAAAGTGGTATCTGCGCCCGTACGAGTTGCTTTTAAGGCAAAAGCGCTTGACTGGTTCAATGTTCCGGCGGTAACGGTATCTCGTAGCTGCTTAAGTACTGGAAATGCCTCTCCAGTTAGCATTGATTCGTCTACCATTGTGCGCCCCGCTACAACTTCGCCATCTACAGGAATTTTTTCCCCGGGTAGGACTTGTACCCATTCTCCTACTTTCACTTGAGACGCTGGAATTTCGACACTAGAGGCAGATTGAAAATTATTATCTAGAGATACTACTTGGGGTGCAATCAGTCGTGCAGATGGTGGTTGCAGTGCCAATAATTGCCTAAAGGCGGTGGCGGCTTGACCTTTGGCTTGTTGTTCTAAGGTTCTACCTAGCAAAATAAAGCCGAGGAGCATAACTGGCTCATCAAAAAAGCATTCCCAACCCAAGCGAGGGAATAACAAAGCGATTACACTCGTGGTATACGCCGTCAAAGTTCCCAAAGCTACCAAAGTATTCATATTTGGCGCATTTCGTCGCCAGCCGCGCCAACCTTCAACTATTATTAATCTTGCTGGGATAAGTAAAGTAATTGTTGCAAGTCCCC
Source organism: Tatlockia sp. (assembly GCA_013698215.1). Taxonomy (GTDB): domain Bacteria; phylum Cyanobacteriota; class Cyanobacteriia; order Cyanobacteriales; family Chroococcidiopsidaceae; genus Aliterella. Next base: position 2,605 of record JACCVJ010000196.1, read on the forward strand.
AATGCAACCAAATGTTGTCTAATATAGGCAGCGATAATATACTTTCTGGCAAATGTCCTAAGCTAGAAAGAATCAGTAACAAAGATGCCAAAAATAATTGCTTTAATGCCGAACGCTGCTCGCGCTTTTGTCGTTCGCTAAAATCTTCTGCTGTCAGTGTTTTGCTTAGAGTGACATCGCGGGGTGTAGCCGGAAAACCTACCGCCGTCAAACGTGCAGCTAATTCCTGCGGCTCTACATTGGTTTGACATTCTACTACAGCAACCTCTGTAACCAAGTTTACACAAGTTGCGATCGCTCCTGGGTGCTGTGCTAATTGTTTTTCTACGGTTTTAACGCAACCTCCACACTTCATCCCTGTAATATCTAGGGTAATCGTCTTACTAGCTAATGGTTGGGGCGTTAATTTAGACGCAGAGGGGGCAACTTGCATAAAATTTGGCAGATTGTTACAACATCTTAATACTTTTTTACTTTAGCGCTTCTGAGCTAGTGATGAAGTAAGTTACAGCAATTCTCGATTGAATGAGATAGAGTCAGAAGCATTGCCACCAATTATTAATTACTAAATGGATGAAGGCTTACTCAAAAGCTCTTAGACGCTCCAAAAATGACCGCTTTTATCAAGGGTAACTATAACTTCAATGTTGGCGCTAATTAATTTAACTTTGCAAAGTTGCTTTTGTAGGTAGTGGATGATGAGGCTACCCAGCAGTTGATGAATGCTTTTTACCAAGTTTTGCAAGTTCAAAAATTCTCTAAAGCTGAAACTCTGCGTCAAGCTCAATTGAGCTTAATTAAGCAAGCCTCTGTAAGTTGCAATGCTGGTCGTTGTTTATCTTAACGGGTAATGAATTTGTTTCAGCAGACGTTGGGTTTTAAAAAAATTGTTGAAAATAAACTTGGGGGTACTTTTTGCCCCCCTATAAATAATTTTCGCCCTCTGTTTCTACAGGTTGCCGTTGCGAAAGGCAAGAATAAATATTACTACGGGCCCCGAAATCATAATTAGTCCTACCGAAACCAATTGAGCAATAACGAGCCAATTAATGCTGTTTAATCCATCAAACAATGATTCCATTTTT
>JACCVJ010000255.1 GCA_013698215.1 Tatlockia sp.
CTTGATCGAAGCCTAAATGTACAGTTATTGAAGGTTCGCTAAATAAAGCGATCGCAACAGGTCTTGCTTCTTCCTGCAATAATAGATCGGACGATCGCGCTAGGTTGCGTAATTTCTCTAGGCGATCGTAGCGCTCGGTTACAGATAATGGCTCATCTTTCCAGTGCAAACCGACAGTAACTAAGTAAGTCTGCAACAGCATATGACCTAGTTTTTCTGCCTTTGTAGCCAAATACATAGAGTTGTAATCGGTCGCTTCAATGAGTAATGGTAATCGGTCAGTTACTTCTAAACCGTAACCTTTCAACCCGGCAATTTTGCGGGGATTATTAGTAATTAAGCGAATTCTCTCTACACCCAAATCGTTTAAAATTTGCGCTCCTACGCCATAATTACGCAAATCGGCAGGAAAACCCAATCGTTCGTTAGCTTCCACCGTATCTAAACCCATATCTTGCAAAGAGTAGGCTTTTAGCTTGTTAATTAGCCCAATTCCGCGCCCTTCTTGCTTTAAATAAACTACAACGCCAAGTCCTGCATTTTCAATCATTTTCAATGCTGCTTGCAACTGCATTCGACAATCGCAACGCAAAGAACCTAAAGCATCCCCTGTCAAGCATTCCGAGTGCATCCGCACCATGACAGTTTTGTCAGCAAAGTCTGCAAGTTCACCTTTAACAACGGCTACGTGTTCGGAATCATCCAGGGTATTGCGATAACCGTAGATATTAAACTCTCCAAATTGCGTTGGTAATTTTGTCACCGTTTCACGACGGACAAAGCGCTCGTATTTGAGACGATAACTAATCAAGTCTGCAATACTAATAATTTTTAATTTATGAACTTTGGCATACGCAACTAATTGCGGTAAACGCGCCATTGAGCCATCAGGGTTTTGAATTTCACAAATTACCCCGGCGGGATACAAACCTGCTAACTGCGGCAAATCGACCCCAGCCTCGGTATGTCCAGCCCTTTTTAGCACTCCTCCTGATCGCGCTCGGAGAGGGAAAATATGACCTGGGCGGTGTAAATCTTTTGGTTTTGTATGAGGATTAATTGTAACTTGAATCGTCCGGGCGCGATCGTCGGCAGATATGCCTGTAGTTACGCCCAAGGCTGGGGAAGCATCAATACTGACGGTAAAAGCTGTTTGATTGGTATCGGTGGTATTAGTCACCATTAAAGGCAAATCTAGCTCGTCTAACCTTTCGCCCGTCATGGCTAAACAAATTAATCCCCGCGCCTCTACTGCCATAAAATTAATCATATCGGGCGTAGCAAACTGAGCAGCACAAATTAAGTCCCCTTCATTTTCCCGGCTCTCATCATCCACTACCACCAACATTCGCCCGGCTTTGAGATCGGCTAAAGCATCCTCAATGGAATCAAATTGAAATGGTTGTTTTAAAGCAGTTGTAGGCTGTTGCACGGAGTATTACAAATAAAGTAAATTGTAAAGTTTCTTGAAGCTTAGATTAATTTGATTGTAGCCTGTTTCTACTAGGGCGAGATTCTTGACTAGGGAAGTTTGAATAATTGTTTGGACGGTTTAATGCGATCGCATTCCTACAATTGCACATATTTACTCGAAAACCTTGCTCATAGAAACACAACCTGATATAGAATTTGGCAAAAGTTGAATTTTTTTAGTGAAAACTCTTAAAGGTTAATAATTATGGGTGATATAAGGCGCGTATCGGTTGGCATTGTGGGCGCGTCGGGTTACGGGGGGGTGCAGCTAGTGCGGCTGTTGATGGATCACCCAGAGTTAGAGCTTACCTATTTAGGCGGTGAAAGTAGTGCGGGTAAGTCTTTCGCCGATTTGTATCCACATTTAGGGCATCTTGTCAAGCGCAAAATTGAGGCAGTAGATCCCGTAGAAATTGCCGAACGTTGTGAAGTAGTATTTTTATCATTGCCCAATGGACTTGCGTGTCAAATAGCGCCGACATTGATAGAAAAAGGCTGTAAAGTGCTGGATTTGTCAGCAGATTATCGGTTTACAAATTTAGACACCTATACATCTTGGTATGGGCAAGAGAGAAGCGATCGCACGATTGCAGATAAAGCAGTTTATGGTTTACCGGAACTATACAGAAATCGCATTGCGGAGAGTCAACTAATTGGTTGTGCGGGGTGCTATCCTACAGCGAGTTTATTGGCACTTTCGCCATTACTCAAACAAGGTTTAATCGTGCCAGAAACGGCGATTATCGATGCCAAGTCCGGCACTTCTGGGGGTGGTAGACAAGCAAAAACTGGGATGTTGTTAGCCGAAGCTGATAACTCCATAGGAGCTTATGGCGTAGCGAGACATCGTCATACCCCAGAAATCGAGCAAGTTTGCAGTGATTTAGCTGGAAAAGAGGTAACAATTCAATTTACACCGCATTTAATGCCAATGGTGCGGGGAATATTAGCAACAGTGTATGCAACATTAAGAGATCCAGGATTAGTAAGAGAAGACTTGCTGACAATTTACACAGCATTTTATCGTAACTCCCCTTGGGTGACAATCTGCGAAAG
>JACCVJ010000258.1 GCA_013698215.1 Tatlockia sp.
ACAGTTTTTAAAACTCGCTTGTGCGGTTCTTGACTTTTGGCAAAGCGATCGGGGAATATTTGATAAAAAACTGCGTGTTTTACCCAATCTGGGGTTTGAATCTGCATGATTACTTTTTAGCGCTTCATAGATAAGTTACATATATTTGCAGTTTTCTGGTTCTAACCTGGGGTTGAATGTGGTCAAGTTATGCATATAAATTTGTTGATTTTGAGAAATGTATTTTAAGTTACTGTTTTTTAAATTAAGTTATTTCTCACTAACTAATTCAGTTTTATCTATTTAAATTTTAGATTAATTGTTTTTTTAAATAAGATTAAATTGTTGCAATATAAAGAGTTTGTAAAAAAAACACACACTACTTCATAAAAAGTTTGTAAAAACACACACAACTTTACTCTATTTATTTGCAAGATAATGTAAATTTAGTTTGAAAGTAAAATTTTCTAGATAGAGCGATCGCAGTTCCTCAGTCAGGCGCTAAGAGTAACTTTATGCAAATTGTAATATATTTCTACATTCAAGTTTATAGCAAGGTGCAAATACTCGTAAAAAATAGTTTTTACTAAATGTAAAACTTTCCGGAATGTATAACCCTAGCTTTGTAGAAGCATTTTAGATGGAAGCAATTGCTTGTAAGTTGCAACAGCTTAACTAATGATGAAGGGAAAATAAGATGGTTTTAATTAAAGACATTACCGATGCTAATGGCGGTTGCGAGACTTATTCTGTGCGCGGACTAGATAACCAACTGATTGCCCAAATGAATAAGATGCGTTCTGGTGTGTTGGTGCGGATTGATGATATTAATGTGGAATTGGGGAAATCAGTCCACCCTTGGATGCAAGCTGCTGCTAAAGAATGTCTCAAATCGGCGATCGCTCAGCGAGGTCAGAAGATGAAAATCAACTCCGCCTACAGAACGGTAGCGGGTCAGATGCTACTATGCAGTCATTTCGAGCATGGAAAGCGCTGTGGTATCGTAGCAGCGTCTCAGCCAGGGGGAAGCAATCATAACAATGCTAGTGCGATTGATATCCAAGACCCAGACGGCTGGCGAACGGCGCTAGAAGCTAACGGATGGAAGAAGCTAGGGGAGTGGGATGATATGCACTTTGATTGTGTGCATAGAGATATAGCCGCCATTCACTCTATCGCAGTTAAGGCTTTCCAGCAGTTATGGAACATCGCTCGTCCAACAGATAAGCTCACCGAAGATGGGGATTATGGAGATGCCACAGCAAGCAGACTGCACTTCGCGCCAGCAGAAGGATTTTCCGGTGTAGGCGTTCCCAGAATTTTAAAACTTACGGAACCGTTACAAATTGGTAACGACGTGGGGGATCTCCAACTAGCACTTAGAAAGGCTGGGATTACGGTCGAAAAAGCAGACAAAATATTTGGAACTGGAACTGACAAGGCAGTTAAAGAATTTCAAGCTGCTAAATCTTTAACTGCTGATGGAATCGTGGGAAATGCCACTCTTAAGGCATTGGGATTACCAACAGCTTAAAAATGCACCAATACAAAGTTTTAACAGTTAAAGTAAGGAATTTAAAAACTTACTCAATAAACACAAATTATTGATGTATGCATAGACTTTGCATAACAAAGATTAAAGCTTTTAAATTTTCAAAGCTGCATGAACTTGAAACCATTTCTGTAAATTGGTACAGATTATCTATAAGGTGAAATGATGGAACTTGAAACTATATTGGACAAAAATCAGGTTATCGACTTAGAAACTCTCACTAATGACAAGGAATTAGTGAAGGAAATACAGACACGTCTCACTACCCTTGGACTACTGCAACCATCTGGTATTAATAATGGTATTGATGGAATTTTTGGTCCTGTTACTAAGGCAGCTTTAGAGCGTTTCTGCGAGATAGTAGATCTCAGCAACATGAGTACTGGTTTATTTGGTCCTACCTTTGCCAAAAAACTCATTGAACTACGCGGCCCTTTAGTCACTGCTGTAACACCTGATTCATCAGATGCTGCGTCGGATGCACTTGCGACTGCACTTAAACTGACAAAGAAACTTGAAGGTGGCTTTGTGGACAACATTCACGATCTAGGCGGTGCTACCAATATAGGGATTACACAAAGAACCTATAACTCATTCAGAATCAAAAAAAGACTTGCTACAAAAAGTGTGAAATTTATTACAGATACCGAGGTGCATGAGATCTACTCCAATATGTACTGGAAGCCCTGTAAAGCTGAGTTAATGAAATTGCCTCTGGCTGTAGTGCAATTTGATACAGCTGTACTTTTCGGCGTAGGGGGTGCCATCAAGTTTTTACAAGAAGCCTTAGGAGTCACCGCTGATGGAATTTTTGGAACGGGAACTGCAACAGCTTTGCAAGCCCATAACAACAAACAGACAGCAAATAAGATGATTGATAAAAGAATTGCATTTCATAAAAAGAGAGTTGCAGAAAAACCAAGTCAAAATGTCTTTTTAGATGGTTGGTTAAGCCGTGCTAACCAATTGAGAGATTTCATCGAAAAATTGAATTGAGAACGAAAAAGGTAAAGTCTTTAACGTTCCGATCAAGGGGTTGCCGCAAAAAAGTATAGATGCTCAATCGACTAATTTAAGGTGTTTTTATTTTAGAAATCACCCTACTTGGTGTAAGTATTGCTAGCCCCTTGACAATCACATAGGATGAAATGGCTAGTCTCTATCACCACAAATCCGGCTTAGCAGATTATTAGTTGGAACGAGGAATTATGCCAATTGGAAGAACCTTGAGTTGCTGGAGTGTAATTGGAGTTTTTGTAGTAATAACGACTGGATGTTACCCTACTGAGCCACAAGCGCTTCAGGAATCGTCGGTGCCATCCGCCCCTGCAAAAGCCCCAAGATCATCACTGGTGAAATCTACATATGACCAAGCCACACCTTCTTCAGTCGCTTCCACTAATGGGCAACTTGACTGCAAAAGCCCCCAAACCCAAGCGGCAATAAATACTTGTGCCAGTTTGTCTGCTGAAGCTGCTGATAAAACACTGAATCAAGTTTATCAACAACTTAAATCAACACTAAAAGGTTCACAGAAGGAGAAATTACTAATTGACGCAGAACTTATGTGGGTTCGGTTTAGAGATACAAATTGTGTTTTTGAAAGGAGTAGTTATCAAGGTGGCTCGATCGCACCCTCTATTTACTACAGTTGCCTTGAACAAATGACTAAACATCGCACAGAACAATTAGAAAATTATCTGAAGCAAAGGTAGCAAAAATCAATAAGCGAGAGTCAATTTAGTGAGAATCTGACGGCTCCTAAGTAAACAGCTAAAAAGTTCAGATAAATGAAATATCAATTGTTATTTTCTAGTTTTTTGTTAGTATTCACAAGCTGTAATGCGTCAAATACTTCTTCTCCTGCACCGCCTATATCCCCTAGCTCAATCGCTCTCAAGTCAGCCCAACAGTCTCCCGTTGCTAGTACAACAGCTTCTCAAAATTCTGCTGCTTCTAAAAACCTGACTATTTCAGCCAAAGGAATTGGAGCCGCTAAATTAGGTATGACTTTCGGGCAATTGAAGCAAGTGTTACCAGATACCAAGTTAAAGGTAGAGTCCCCTTTTATGGTGGACTTTGATGCGATCGCTATTACTCAGTCGGGGAAGGTGCAATACTACATTCTCTATCCTGCTGGGACAAAGCTTGCTGATTCAGATCCGATAGAAATGTTGGTGACTGATAATCCTAATTTCCGAACTGCTAAGGGAGTTGGGCCAGGGACACCGTTAAAACAAACAGAGACAGTTTACGGAGATGCAACCTTGTCTTACAACACCTCAAATGAATCCAGGGAATACGTAAAGTTTGCCAATCAACCTGCTCAAAACCTGTTATTTCGATCCTTTGCTCCCAATCAACAATTTGCCGGAATTTATGCGTCTCCGTCTGGGGAATATAATGAGACAAAAAAGTTTCAGGAATCAGCAAAAATTAGCTCAGTTCTAGTTAGTCAGTAGAGGTTAAATATCAAACAAAAATTACTACACTTTTAATAGGTTTTTCTAAATAATATTCAAATCTCTATAACTTTATAGTTTTTAAAGAAAGTTTTGCTAAATAGCACCTATATACTAGATTAAGTACACTTATCAACTACTTGGAGAAAGTACAAAATGGCTCTACCTACTATTATCAATATTGCAATTGGCTCCATATTTATTTTCTTAATTTTGAGCTTACTAGCTTCTGAAATTCAAGAATTGATAGCTACCCTTCTACAATGGAGGGCTATACACTTAAAACGCTCTATTGAAATTCTTTTAACTGGTGGTGAACCTA
>JACCVJ010000278.1 GCA_013698215.1 Tatlockia sp.
CTTAATAGTTTGCCCATTTTGAAACTGAAAATCTTGTTGTTCGAGGGCTTTGGCAAAATCATCCATTGAAAAGGCTGATTCGGTGGCGGGAGTAGATTTTGATTTAGAGTTCATAACATTAGCTCGTGGGGCAGTGGGGCAAAAATAATATTTATTTGCCAATCTTATATTTAAACGCAAAAATTAGTTAGACAAATGCAGTTGAGACAACTCTTTGACTTGCGCTCAAGCATCTATCGCAGCCATTTTATTATAACTAGCTCACGCGGCGCGTAAAAACTATGTTCTGCGCCCGAAATAGATAATGAACTTTCAGGAGAGGAGCGATCGCAGGGTAAGATAAGCAACAGCAGCAGAAATCCCCAAGTTTCCCTAAAGTAGCGATAATTTCTTGTCCCATACCAATTTAACCTGATCGCGCAATTAGTTCGTATATCGCTCAAAACATGGTTCAATTCCACATTCAGCCCGATAGTGAGATTCCTTCTTCAACTCAATTGTTGAATCAAATTCGCTATGCGATCGCCTCAAGGCAATTTTCCCCTGGTCATCGCTTACCAAGCACAAGAGCTTTAGCAACGCAAACGGGCTTGCACCGCAATACTATCAGCAAGGTGTATCGCCATCTTGAAGAAGATGGATTAGTCGAAAGTGTTGCAGGTTCAGGTATTTACGTCCGCGCTCAAACTATTCGGCGTAACCCGGCTTTAATTCCTTTACTTGAGCAATATCCCCAAGCCGACAAAATTGTCCAACAATCTTTAGATCAATTGCTACAGCAAGGTTGCTCCCTCAACCAAGCACGAGAGCTATTTTCTGCCGAAATTGACTGGCGATTGCGCTCAATTGCTCAAGTTATAGTTACAGTGCCAGAAGATGACATTGGCGCAGGAAAATTAATTGTTGAGGAATTAGAACAATCTTTAGGTATCCCCGTACAGCTAGTATCTTTAGAAGACCTGAAGGACATGGAGCAAATTGCTGGAACGGTAGTAACTACTAGGTATTTTATCGGTCAAACCGAAGAAATAGCGGCGCTTAAATCTGTGCGTGTTATTCCTATTGATATTTACAACTACGAACAAGAAATCAAACTTCTCAAAAAACTAACTAAAGATAGCTGTGTAGGCGTTGTTAGCATTAGTTCGGGATTGCTGCGATCGGCGGAAGTAATTATTCATAGTTTACGAGGGAGCGAACTGCTGGTACTTACTGCCCAAATAGGAGACGCTTACAAGCTCAATGCCATTGTCAAAAGCGCTCAAGCGATTATTTGCGATCGCCCTAGTTTTGCTACGCTCAAATCCGCCGTTCAAGCCGTTAGAGAAGACATTATTCGTCCTCCCCAGTTAATTTGTTGCGAAAATTTTGTGGGGACAAAATCTATTGATTTGCTCAAACGCGAGCTTGGTTTGGGGTAGAAGTTATCAGCTTTTTTAGGTAAATGCAGTGACGGACGCTGTGACTAAGGGGAGTTGTGAAACTATCAATAGAGTCAATTTTGCCATTCATGGGAGAAATCGCACTTATCAAAGCTTCTTGCTCTACTTCTGTCCAATTTCCGCGATAAAGTACCGCTATGCCCCCAGGTTTAATTAAAGGTAAAGCATATTCTGCACAAATAGCCGCCGAACCTACAGCGCGAACAGTCGCCACATCATAAGCGTTGCTGTATTGGGGAAGTTTAGCCAAAGTTTCTGCTCGTGAGGTCAATGTTAAAGCATTGGGAATACTTAGTTCTGCCAGCAGTGTATCAAGAAAAGCAATTTTTTTGCGCGTAGAATCAACCAAAGTAACAGTAGAATCGGGCAATGCGATCGCCATTGGCAAGCCGGGAAACCCTGCACCTGTACCAATATCAATTATTTGGGGATTTTCCAGTGTCAGCAACGAGACAATGGGTTGTAACGAATCCCACAAATGTTTTTCCCAAAACTCGATTGGTTCAGTAATGCGCGTCAAATTAAATTGACTATTGCCTTTAATTACTTGTTCGTAAACCTGTTGAAACTGGGATTTTTGTAAATCGTTTGGTTGCCAATTGAT
>JACCVJ010000297.1 GCA_013698215.1 Tatlockia sp.
TTGAGATCGAACGCTTGACTACGATGCTCTGGGTGATGGTAAACAATGATTGATTCAGTAATCCGAACTTTATCGCCAACTTTCATAAACCTGTAACCTAGTAGTTCTCCAGAAATCTGCAATAGCAACCAGTTTTCAGTAAACATGCTTGCCAAACAATCTTTCTATTTTTGCATAAAAATGTCAGCCGTCTACTTTTTTGACACTCCCCACGACTACACAATTCTTGCAAGGCTTGAATTGTTAAAGCCGGGGGATTCTTTCTTCAATGGGAACCCGGCGACTTAACCCTCAGAAAGCATTAACACCATATGTCCTATGGCTGCAAGTCCCCGTTGCTCTACAACTTGTGCTGCAACGTCTCTATCAGTTTGATATCCGCACTCACTACATTCATGGATGCGCGTTTTTAGTTCTTTCTTACCTCATTGCATTGCAATGAAAGCATAGCAAACCAGCCAGAAGCTTTCTTTACTATACTATCCTTACCTACTTAAGAATAAATCCTTCAGGAATAGGGCGCGATAAACGCATCCTCATCCAGCCAATAACAGGCAATTTAATCTTATTACCTATAATTGGATTCTTCTCAAACTGTGGAAATAGAAAAGAACGCATCCTTCCTGATTTCTTAAATCTAGGAAAACCACGTTTTTGCTCCCACATTGAAGTGAAAGTGTTTTCAAGTTGTTTTAAAACTTGCTGTATTACTTGGGATTGAACCGACAAGAGCCAAGGTTTTGTTTTCTTAGCTTCTGTTAATGCTTTACACTGAATTGCAAAGTTAGGTCTAGGCGTATTAGCCGGAATGATGTATTCAGACTTAATGCTTGCCATGCCAACTCTACACGACCTTGAGTTATACCAATCTTTCCTCTCAGCTAAAGCATAATTCCAGATCCCACGACAAATATTTAACCACTCAGTCATGGTTTTTATTTGCGGTTGAGTTGGTTTTAGCGCGTACTGATAGGTCATGGTTAGCCTGACGGGGCGACGAAATAGCTTAAAAAGCTTAGAAGATAAAGAATACAGCAATTTATGGTAAAAAAGATAGGTCTAAATTTGTCAACAAGACCTATCTAATGATAATGTTACCTAAATTTTATCAAATACACCTGAAAAGTCAACTAAATTTGGCTGAATATATCTTTCTCAGAATTCTTCTGAGTCTTTTACAATCAATTAAACAAGTGAATTTAGAAACCTTAGCTAATGCTTTACCAATACCAATTATATTTGAAAGCAGAAGAAAAAAACTTCAGAGATTTTTATCATTACCAAATCTGACAATTGAAAAAATCTGGTTACCCATTGTTAAAACCTGGTTATCAACATATTTTGAACCAGAAAACATAATTTATGTAGCAATAGCTCGAACTACTTGGGGACGGATAAATCTATTTGTAGTTAGTGTAGTTTGGGATAAAAGAGCTTTCCCAATATACTTTGAATTATTGCCAAAATTGGGGAATAGCAACATTGACGAACAGAAAAAGATTCTAGCTCAAGTTTTACAAATTTTTAATAAATATAAAATCTGCGTATTAGGAGACCGAGAATTTTGCTCAGTCAAACTCGCAAACTGCCTGAGAGAATGGAATTTATACTTCTGTCTACGTCTGAAAAAGAGTCATTTTGTTGAGAGAGAAACAGACCTTTGGTTAGAACTCAAGGATTTGGGACTATCACCGGGTATTTCTTTCTTTTTGCAAGGAGTAAAAGTCACAAAAACTCAAGGTTTTGTCAGTTTCAATGTAGCCTGTAAATGGAAACGTAAAATCTTGGGAGTAGCTCCGGTTGAAGGATGGTTTATTTTAACAAATTTGTCAAGTTTAGAATTAGCAGTCGCTGCCTATAAAAGAAGGTTTGATATTGAAGAAATGTTCCGTGACTTTAAGAAAGGTGGCTATAACTTGGAGGATACTAATGTAAGTGGAAAAAGGTTAATTACTCTAATTTTACTGATAGCAATTGCCTATACTTCTGCTACAATCTCTGGACAACAAATTAAACGTAAAGGGGTGCAGAAATATGTTGGTCGTGTTAAAGAATATGGGCGAATTGAAAGACGACATAGTAGTTTTTATATTGGCTTATATGGTCAAACTTGGGTCGATTTTATGAGCAATTGTTGGGAATTAGTTAGAGAATTGATGCGATTAAATCCTAATAAGCGCAAGTATTATCAACAAG
>JACCVJ010000364.1 GCA_013698215.1 Tatlockia sp.
TTTTCGAGCCAACCGCTATCAATTTTACCGATTTTGATGTCTTCGTAGAGCTTATTAAAACGCATGAGGTGCGATCGCGTTCTTCGTACCGCGTAAGGAACCATTGTCCCTGTTCGCATAATAAACGCCCAATCCGATGATTGTGCTAATAACACTTCTCTAGCCGCTTGATTTAAAGCTTTCCACTCCAATTCATCGGCGGGTTCTCTGCGTCCTAGTTCAATCATTCTTTCGGCAGCTTTATGCAAATGAGGATACACCCAAGCATTAGTCTCATTTAACCAATACTCATGAAAGCCTTTAAAGCCCCAGCTAGACTGTGAAGGACGGCAAACTTGTTGACTGGGATTTTCTCGCAAGTAGTCCGCTAAATGGGTCATTTTATAAGTTCCTTGATCGTACCAAGACTTGCGGTACAAATAATCGATAAACCAAGGGCCTTCATACCACCAATGACCAAATAGTTCCGCGTCGTAAGGAGAAACAATTATGGGGGGGCGCTGCATAATCCCATGCAAATTACTAACTTGCTGCTCTCGATTGTACATATAGTTCGCGGCGTGTTCGGCGGCTTTTTGTTTTGCCCAGTAAGGATCGTAGAGAGCTTTATCCGATAATCCCAAACCGCGCCCAGTGATTTTATGGTATTTAACCCCGGTATTTTTGCGCTGACCGTTGGGCATGATGAAGGGCTTGATATACTCGTATTCTGCCTCCCAGCCTAAATCTTTATAAAATTCGCGGTATTGTGGCGCGCCTGGATAGCCGACCTCTGAAGACCATACTTGTTGAGACGATTCGTGGTCGCGCCCAAAAACTGCTACTCCAGTTTCGGTAAAGATGGGGGCGTAGCTACCAAAACGCGGACGGGGACGGGCGTAGAGAATGCCATGCCCATCGGTGAGGAAATATCGTAAGCCTGCATCGGCTAACATCCTTTCTAGCCCTTCATAGTAGGCGCATTCGGGCAACCAAATACCTTTAGGTGGGCGACCAAAAGTTTGCTCGTAGTGTTCGCAAGCTACTTGAATTTGCGCCCAAACTGCTTCGGGGTACATTTTCATCAGTGGCAAATAGCCGTGAGTAGCGCCACAGGTGATAATTTCTAGGTTATTACAGTCTTGAAATTGTTTAAAAGCAGTGACCAGATCGCCCTTGTAGTGTTCCCAGAGTTTGCGCGCGTTGGCAAATTCTTTAACGTAATATTCAGCCAAGTAGCGGAGGTGACCGTTATTGTTGTTGCGCTCGGCTTCTAAAGCGACTAATTTTTCTAATTGGGCTAAATGCAGGTCGTAGCGCTCTTGTAGCAGCTTGTCGCGGAGCATTGAAACCAAGGGCGGTGTCATGCTCATCGTAATTTTGAAATCGATGCCGTCTTGTTTTAAGCCTTCAAATACTTGCAGCAATGGGATGTAAGTTTCGGTAATAGCTTCATAAAGCCATTCTTCCTCTAAAACATAATCGCTTCCAGGGTGACGGACGTAAGGTAAATGAGCGTGGAGGACAAGAGCGACATAGCCAATAGTCATAGTAATTTCAATGATGGGGTGTAATAGTCGGGTGTGATTACCCAAGGGGTAGCGCTAGGGGTGATCGCGTTTTAGAAACTAGATATTTTATGAATTTTATGCCGAAAGAGGTAGCAGGAGAAACCGTAAATTGCAAAGTCTCAATTTATTACTTTTGACGTGGAGTAATTAGGCAAAGTACAAGCATTAGATAGATGTTTTTCAGCTTACTTTTTTATTACAACTATGGCTAGAGACATATTTAAAGGCGATCGCCCCATCATGAGCAATTTGCAAAAACAACCCAAAAACCCGCCCTCTACAATAGATTATGTAACGAAAAGCGTTGCACAGATCGCTCGCATTGCTTTCGATGCGGGACAAGAGACGGTGGATCGAACCCACGATTTGCTCTCCCAAGTAACTAAAGGTGCGGGAGAAACTATCGATAATGTGGGTAGTAATTGGCTTGTGCGGCGGATGACACGCTTTCTCAATCTCGATTGGCTGCTAGGTGCGACTGATAGTGTAGATGTTGCCAAAGCCCAAAGTGTTGTTAAAAAGCTTCAGCAAGATTATCCTCACGAATCACCTAGCCAACTTGCTCATCGGATCATGGTAGAAAAAGCTACCCAAGCAGGCGGTATTGGGCTTGCTACCAGTTTTTTACCAGGAATAGCTCTAGCTCTATTAGCGGTGGATTTGGCAGCGACAACGCGCTTACAAGCGGAGATGATTTATCAAATTGCGGCGGTTTACGGACTAGATTTGAAAGATCCAGAGCGTCGCGGCGAAGTTTTAGGAATTTTTGGTTTAGGTCTAGGTGGTAGTCGGGTACTAAAAGCTGTAGGTTTAGGCTTGCTACGAAATGTACCTTTTGCAGGGGCAACAATTGGGGCAAGTTCTAACGCGGCAATGTTGTACTCTTTAGGTTATGCTGCCTGTAGGTTTTATGAAACCAAGTTAAGGTCGCCGGAACAAGTTAAATCAAAAGTAATTAGCGATTTACAGCAACAAAGTCAGCAATATTTAGAAACAGCGATCGCGCAACAAGTTGTAATGGATCGAATTTTAGTCCATACAATTTTAGCTAGTCATCCCGCGAACTCTTGGGATGAACTTTTACCTCAACTGCAAGCAATAAATATTAGTCCAGCTTCACTTAAAGTCATTGCTGAGGATTTTAAGTCGCCGCAGCCTTTAGGTACACTACTTGTGCAACTTAATCGCGACTTTGCAATTCCGCTATTGGCTCAATGCTACCGAATTGTTGAAGCCGATGGCGTACAGACTCCCGCCGAAACTGAAGTTATAAATGCGATCGCGCGTCAATTCAATCTTGACCTAAATTATATTAAATCAATGGTTGATAATCCAGCAAGTTAATTATGAATTTTTGGTGTAGAGACGTTGCAATGCAACGTCTCTACATTGATTTTGAAATTCCTCAACACTGGTATACACATATAACTATTTGCAGATTAAGTTAATGTTAACAATACGTTGACCGTTAGTTAATTTTGGGTTGGTAACTTTAGGTTGGGCTTCGCAGTTAAATCGAGTAATACTAACGATCTTTTTGGTTAAAAATAAGTCCGGCACTTATTAGAAAAACTACTGAAAAGTAGTCTCGTTCGCTCCAAAACTATCCCAAGAAAGTAAAGTAAGTATTGGCTTGGTTTGATTTGAGTTGCCCAAAGTTAAATAAATTAACCACAAAAAACCACCCAA
>JACCVJ010000373.1 GCA_013698215.1 Tatlockia sp.
GTGCGATCGCGTATCGCTAACGGTAATTACCGCACAGTTAATTAGTATTTTGCCTGTATCGGGGTGGGGTTTCATATTACGCTTTGTTAAAATCTAGCTCGTTTTTCTCGGCGTAACGTTCCATAAAGCGGAGAAATCGCTCCCATTCGGTCGTTGAATTCATGATATAAAATACTTCCAAAGCTTCCGGCTTGCCATTAACAAATTTGCCTTTAACTTCACGGGTGACTATTTCCCCTTCTTCATCAATCATATACATTCCCGTAATCCCATCAGCGCTATTGCCGTTTAAAACTGAGGGATTTTGAAAATAAAATGTCGCTGTACTTTGCTTTCCATCGCGCGAACGAGTCAAGCGCACATCTGGCGTTACATCTTCGTCTGTACCTTTAAAAAACTGAATTGTCGCCATATTTGTCTTGCATTTAAGTTTTTTCTATCTTCTCATTATTTAGACAGGTCTGTAAGCAAGCTTTAACCTGTCCTTAACTGCGGCTAGTTTGTAAAGGTTTGATGAAGATAACTAATCTTAAAACCTATTTATTGATTTCATAGCCTGTTCTTAATATATTGCCAGTAATTTTACGGTGGAGACTGCTGTAAAAAAAAGCATTAACAGCAAACTTAGATAAATCAAGGCAGGAAAAATAAATCTTTTCAGCCGGCGCGATAGCATTTTTGCACCGATATTAGCATCCTCTCCCCAGTAAAAGCCAGAAATAATAAGTATGTCAAATCCCCGTTTTACAAGCCACCGCCGCCAATCTCGACCACCAACTGAAATACTCCAACGCTGGCGACAATTTTGGATTGGCACAACCAAGGGTTTTGTTGTCCTAGTAATAGCTGCATTTATTTTGACAGCCGTTGCTAATTCGATGGTTTTTAGCGCCCCAAATTCAGCACGACCAAAAACAATTGTCATTTCTCTTGACGGCGCGACACCAGCATTGGTAAATAAATATCTTACTAGTGGTGCGATCGCCTACAACAAAGGTTTGGGGCTGCTAAAAAACAAAGGAGTTGTAGCCACACAAAATATTACCGTCAATCCATCACTAACTGCACCTAGCCATATTGCTATTGCCACAGGCTCCGGGGCTGCGGCTAACGACATTAATGCTAATAGCTTTCACTTAGTTGCTAGCTTATTTAATCAAAATATTAGTGGCTTTGCGGCTCCCATAGGCGGCTACTCCATTGACGGGCCGATGGAGAGCAGTCAGCCTACTGCCAATCCTCTGTGGCTGGCATTACGGGCAAACGGCAAGAAAGTTGTTGCCGCAACTTTTCCTGGAGCCGATGGAGCCGACATTTTTGAACCAACTAGCGGCAAGCTGCTTCAATCAAGCGCCGTTAGAACAGTCGATTACACAGTACCTTTTGGTGCTTTCGCAGGTGTGGGAGCTAGTGGCTTTAGCTTAACAGCCGCAGATTTTGCTCCAGCTTCAACTACCACAACCGAGCAGCTAAAGAGTGCAGGCAAGGTATCCTACAGCCCAGTATTGCAGACTAAAGTTGCCCTAGATAGCTTTACAACGGGGACAGTAACTTACAATATTCAAGTTGCCGCCCTAGATACAACTAGAGATAGAAAGATTAATTACGATACATTGGTTTTTTTTGATGCCCAACAAGGTATTCAAAGCGGGCCTTTTAAGTTGCCCTCAACTGGCCCTGCCTACGTGCAAGCGCGAGACAATACTTCTGGTAAGTTTTATTTAGAAGGCAGTACCAATAAAGCAGGAACTAGCTTTTACGTCAGCAAACTCGATCCTGACCTGTCGCAAGTAAGAATTGCGCGTTACTCTGCCAATTTCATTCCTAGAAACACAGCAGTTGTGACCGATGTAGACGACATTAACAATAATGTTGGTTTCTGGGCCCCCCAACCAGACTTTCGCATCCCTGAGCGCCTTAGCCCTGGATTTACAGCTTTTCCCGACCTAGAACTAGAGGCAATTTACGAAGATCAAGTACGCACGTTTACAGATTATCAGACCCGCGTTGCTTTGCGGGCGATCGCTCAAAACTCCAATGCCGATTTAGTTCTTACTTATATCGAGCAACCAGATGGCTCCGGTCATC
>JACCVJ010000600.1 GCA_013698215.1 Tatlockia sp.
CGTCTCTACATGGATGACTCCCACCGTTAATTGCTAGGAGCAGTTTCAAATTACAATTTTTAGTAATAGTGATACGTGCCAAAAATTGATGCAAACTAATTCTCTCAATAACGAAACGGATGTAGCAGGATCGAATTCATCAACGCTTACTGACGAACAATATCAAAGCAAGATGCAGAGGCGCAAAGAAGTACAACAAGAGCGCGTAGCTAAAGCTGATCAAGAAAAAGGTTTAATTATTGTCAATACAGGCAATGGTAAGGGTAAAACTACCGCCGCTTTGGGGATGGTGTTGCGGAGTCTTGGTCATGGATATAAAGTTGCGATCGTGCAGTTTATTAAGGGCGCTTGGGAGCCTGCGGAAAAGGCTGTATTTAGCTTATGGCCAGAACAGTTAGAGTTTCATGCTATGGGTGAAGGGTTCACTTGGGAAACTCAAGACAGAAACCGCGATATTGAAAAAGCTGGGCAAGCTTGGCAAACTGCTTTAACTTTTATTCGCAACCCTGACTATAAATTAGTGCTACTAGATGAGGTGAATGTTGCCCTAAAACTGGGCTATTTGCAGGTAGAGGAAGTTTTAGCGGGTTTAGAGGAAAAGCCTGTAAATAGTCACTTAATCCTCACTGGGAGAGGCGCTCCGGCGGCGCTAATTGAACGGGCGGACTTGGTGACAGAAATGACGCTAATTAAGCATCCTTTTCGGGAGCAAGGCGTAAAAGCTCAACCAGGAATTGAATTTTAAAAGCGCGATCACTGCAAGTTTATTATTCAACCGATGAACCCCCCCTATTCTGGTGTTATGCTGCGATCGCTCACAAAATATTTTTAGTTTTTAGGGCGCGAAATATGTAGAATCTCACCGACTACAGAAAAGCCTGCACGAGCATAAATCCGTGCTTCTGCTTCCTGAGCAGCCATCAGAAAAGGTGCGGAGATACCCACGGCAAAAGCTTCTTGTACCAACCGAGTTGTAAGCGCTCCTCCTACACCCCGACGGCGAAAACTAGTACGCACACCGATACCCGCAATTTCTGTTGTTTGATTGCTAGGAACAGTACACACACCCGCACCTACAGGCTCACCCGTTGCCTTAATTCGAGCTAAAACAGCAATTCCCCCTGCTTCAAGGCTATTTCGGAGTTGGGCGATCGCTGTAAAGTCGGGTGGAGGAGCGCCGTAGGATTCATTTTGAACTGCGACGGTGGCAAGTAGATCGTCATCGGAAACTGGCTTAAACAACTCAATATCTAGAGGAACAGGAAGAATTTGCGCCGATTTAGGAGTACAAGTCATAAGCGGCAGATTTGCTTCAATGCGAAAGCCTGCATCAATCAGTATCCCTTTAACAGCAGGTGCTAATTGTGTAACATATTCCAAGCGAGGTTGCAGCGATCGCTTTTCGTAAGCAAAGATCAAAGCTGTTACGTCTGCGATTGACGGTGTAGCGTCGTCATCGGGAATAGCGTAGTTGAGAAAAGGACTATCATTAAAACGAGAAAAAGTAGTGAGAAATGAGCCAATTTGCTCTGTGTCGCGTTGATGACTAGCTGCAACACGTAAGTATGACTGAATGCGCGATTCCATAATATTGATTTTAATCCCTGACTTTTTGCGAAATGTCTATTCTAGAAAAGGCGCGATCGCACTATCTAATGAGTAAATTAATCCTCTTTTTGCTATTACTACTTTTAGGTATGGGTTTGGTTAGTAGTAAGTTTTTTGTTGCTCCTCAATCTGTATCTGCACCGATGGAAATTAAGCAAGAAGTAACCCCGCCGCCTGTACTTTATACCCCAAAAGTATCGGAAACTTACTTATTTAAGCATCTTCAGCAGTTGCAAAGCGATTACGCACAGCGTAGCGCCAAGGGCGATCGCTCTACTTATAAAAATCGCCCTTTTACCCGTAACTATATTTCTACGTCTCTAAAAAGTCTCGGTTGGTCGCCTAGCTTACAACGTTTCGCTGATGGTATCAATATTGTTGCCCAACGTCCGGGAAAAATCCCAAAAACTGGCACAATTATTGTTGCGGCTCATTACGATACCGTTCCCGGTTCTCCTGGGGCAGATGATAATGCAAGTGGAGTTGCAACTTTATTAGAAATTGCGCGAATTTTTAGCAATCTTTCCACTCTACAGACTTTAAAGTTAGTTTTTTTTGACGCGGAAGAAATCGGCTTGCGTGGTAATTTGGCATTTACGGCAAATAAAGCAAACTTGGCTAACCTAAATGGTGTAGTAGTTATGGATATGATTGGGTTTGGTTGCTATACTCCCAATTGTCAGAAGTACCCACCAGGATTGCTCATAACTCCACCGAGTAATCGCGGTGACTTTTTAGCTGTAGTTGGCGATGCGGAACATTTGCAACTATTAAATGCTTTTTCACAATCTAACAGTGCCAAATTACCCGTAATAACTTTACCGATTCCGCTTAAAGGTTTGTTTACGCCAGATGTTTTACGCAGCGATCATGCGCCTTTTTGGTATCAAGGAATTGGCGCGGT
>JACCVJ010000401.1 GCA_013698215.1 Tatlockia sp.
TCGTAAGTTTCCAAAGCTGGAGTAATTAAATTTTTCTTTTCGTAAGCATGACCTAAATTATTGAGAGCAAAAACATAATCAGGGTTTTGCTTTAATGCGTCTTTGTAGTGACGAATTGCTAAGTCATACTGTTCTTGAGAAAAAGCAGCATAGCCTAAACCGTTATAAATAGGGGCGATATTTTCCTCGGTTTCTTGTTCGGCGGCTTTGATGGCTTTTTGAAATAATCCGATCGCCTGGGAGTACAATTTCTTCTCTAGATATATACTGCCTAACTCGTAATACTCTTGAACAGTTCCCTTATCTTTACTTAGTTTTTTTTGCAGTCTGCCTAAAGCATTTTCAGTTTTGCGGGTTTTCAACACTTGGCGAAAAACAAATACACCACTGCCAAATAGCACGATTAGTAAAATTGAAAGATATGCAACTGGTAAATTATCCATTTTAAAAAAATATAGCTTTAGCTTACGTCCTGTTTCATCTTGCCACCTCTTAATCTAGAAGTGGAACTAGGCAAACCCCAATAACTAACTCTTGCTTCTAGCCAACCATCGGATACATAACGAGCGATCGCATAATTAATTTGCTTGCGTAACTCATCGTACTGCAAACCTTTCGGCATGACTACAGCGAGGGGTTCAGCACCAATTAAACTAGGCAAAAGTCTATATTCCTCGTTTTGCTGCTTCCAGCCTGTCAAGACGCTGGCATCTCCTGCAAAAGCTATTGCACCATTGGCTTCTAAAAGTAATTGCCCAGCTTGATAACTATCGACTCCTACCAACTGCGCCTGTGGTAGCAAGTAACGCACACTGGCAATGGTGCTAGAACCATTTATAACTGCAATTTTGCTCCTCACAACATCGCCTAATTTTTGAATGGTGGCATCTTTAGTAATTAAAGCCGTACCGTCAAAATAATAAGGCAAACTAAAGCTAACCAATCGGGCGCGAGACTCTGTAGCGGTAAAATCTGCGATCGCTATATCTACTTTATCTTCTAATACTGCTGCTAGGCGCAAACTATTTTCGACGGGTTGCAACTTTACAGCGTCCGACTTGCCTAATAAGTCTTGCGCCAAACGCCTAGCTAAATCAATCTCTAAGCCTTGCAAATTCCCTTGGCTATCTCGAAAGCCTAAAGGACGTAAATTGTCTTTTACACCCACCGTTAGATAACCCCGGCGTTGAATTTCTTTAAGTTCGGCGGCGCTACTTGCACCGCAAAAACTCAAAAAACCGCAGCAAAAAGCAATAAAGAATATAACTATCCTCTTGCCTTTTAGCTGCATTATTTAACTTGGCTTGCCATTTCGGCAACTTTGCTAAAACCTGTAGGATCTAATACTGCCATTTGTGCCAGCATTTTGCGATTGATGCCAACATTAGCTTTTTTCAAGTTGCCCATTAGTTGGCTGTAGCTAACACCGTGTAGTCTTGCGGCGGCATTAATGCGAACAATCCACAAACGGCGGAAATCGCGCTTGCGTTTTTTGCGATCGCGGTAAGCACTCCGCAAGGCTTTCATTAACTGTTGATTTGCTGTTCTAAACAGCGTGGAATGAGAACCGCGAAATCCTTTAGCTAGTTTAAGAATTTTCTTGCGGCGTTTGCGGGCTACATTACCGCGTTTTACCCGTGTCATAGTTTATTTATCCTTAGTAGTTTACAAATAGGGCAACATCAAGCGGACGTTTGGCGCGTCGCACTCTTCTACTACTGCCATTTGGGAGAATCGACGCTTTTTGTCTGATGATTTGTGTTGTAGCAAGTGGTTTTTGCCAGCTTTACGGCGGACAATTTTACCAGTACCAGTAGCGCGAAAGCGCTTTGATGCTGCTTTGCGGGTTTTTAGTTTAGGCATATACAGACTGCAATAAGGACGCAATCTACAATTATAAACAACTTACGCCAAATAACATTATTTTACTTGCTCATTTCTAGCATTCGTTGCATGGGTTTAAGCGCCGCTAACCTAATTTCCTCCGACATTGTTATTTCTGGGGTGCGGTTTTTCATCGCTAAATAAAGCTTTTCGAGCGTATTTAGCCGCATATACGGACATTCATTGCAAGCACAGTTATTTATCGGGGGTGCAGGAATGAAATGTTTGCTGGGAGCGTCTTTTTGCATTTGATGAATAATCCCCGGCTCCGTGGCGACTATAAAGGCATTTGCTGAGGATTTTGTACAGTAGTTGAGTAATGCTGTAGTCGAACCAATATAATCGGCGTGGCGCAGTACCACCGACTCGCATTCAGGATGGGCAATTATTTCCGCTTCAGGATGAGCAATTTTTAATTCAACTAATTTTCTCTCAGAAAAAGTTTCGTGAACAATGCAGCTACCTTGCCACAGTAGCAAGTCTCGCCCGGTTTGTTCCATCACATAACGCCCCAAATTGCGATCGGGTGCAAAAATAATCGGCTGAGTTTCGGGGATTTGGCGAACAATCTGCACAGCGTTAGAACTTGTACAGATAATATCGCTCATCGCCTTAATTTCGGCAGTGCAGTTGATGTAAGAAATGACTAAATGTTGTGGGTGAGCGGCTTTAAAGGCGGCAAATTCTTGCGGTGGACAACTATCAGCTAACGAACACCCGGCGGCTAAATCTGGTAATAATACTAATTTATTTGGGTTGAGAATTTTTGCTGTCTCTGCCATAAAATGAACGCCAGCAAAGACAATCACATCCGCATTTGTGCTGGCGGCTTGTCTAGAAAGCCCTAGAGAGTCGCCAATATAGTCAGCGACATCTTGAATATCCGGCTCTTGATAGTAATGAGCCAAAATTACAGCATTTAGCTGCTTTTTTAGCTCAGAAATCGCTGCAAATAAATCTATTGGTAACTCGTTTGAGGAGCTTTTTTGAGCAAGTGTAGTTGTAAACACAGGTTTTACATAGCTTAATCGGTTCTAAAGTTAATTATAGTAGTTTTTACCAAAACTAGCGAGGGAACTTTTTTCTGTCAAAATAGACTGAGGTTTCTTATCTTAGGAAAAGACAGGTAAGGAAAAACGGATGACCAGCCACAGAGCGCAAGAACAAGAGGATAATATCTCTAGTAAATTGATTAAAATTGCGATCGTTGGAGACGTACACGATCGCTGGGAAGCCGCCGACGAAATCGCCCTTCAGCATTTGGGTGTAGATTTGGTCTTATTTGTGGGAGATTTTGGCAACGAGTCGGTGCAGGTGGTACGAGCAATTGCGGCGGTAAAGCTGCCCAAAGCAACAGTATTTGGCAATCATGACGCATGGTACAGCGCCTCGGATTGGGGTAAGCAAAAATGCCCCTACGATCGCCAAAAAGAAGATTGGGTTCAAGACCAGATAGATTTATTAAAAGAAACCCATGTTGGCTACAGCAAGCTTGATTTTCCTGAACTACAACTTACTGTAGTTGGTAGTCGTCCGTTTAGTTGGGGTGGAGACGTTTGGAAAAATGCTGAGTTTTATCAAGAAAGATTTGGAGTTACGAGTTTTGCAGAGTCTACAGCAAAAATAGTAGCTGCTGCCCAAACCGCAGCTTATGATACGGTAATATTTCTCGGTCATAATGGCCCCGTAGGTTTAGGAAATAACGCCGACGATCCGTGTGGGAAAGATTGGCAACCCTTGGGTGGCGATTATGGCGATCCCGATTTGACAGAAGCGATCGCATTAACTCGTAAGTTAGGTAAAACTATTCCTTTAGTCACCTTCGGTCATATGCACCACGATCTTAGGTATACAAAGCAGCATTTAAGAAAAACTTTTGTAATTAGTTCTGAAGGGACAATGTACCTAAATGCGGCGCGTGTCCCCCGTATTGTCCAAACGCCCCAAGGGGACAAGTTACGCAACTTCTCTTTAGTTTATTTGCAAGGGGGCATAGTTACTCAAGCTTCTTTAGTCTGGATGGGTAAAGATTTTACAGTGGTATCAGAAGAAAAACAGGTAGTTTTAAACAGATAAGGAGTTTTTTTAGCTACTAAAACGTTACTACACTGCGGATAGACTCGCCTTTGTGCATTAAATCGAAAGCATCATTTATCCTTTCTAAAGGCATTGTATGAGTAATCAAATCGTCAATGTTTATTTTGCCTTCCATATACCAATCAACAATTTGTGGTACATCGGTGCGTCCTCTAGCACCACCAAAAGCCGAACCTTTCCAAACTCTCCCTGTTACTAGCTGAAAAGGACGAGTAGCAATTTCTGCACCCGCTTCCGCTACTCCAATAATTACACTTACACCCCAACCTTTATGGCAGCATTCTAAGGCTTGACGCATAAGATTGACGTTACCGATACATTCAAAACTGTAGTCAGCGCCGCCTTTTGTTAGATCTACTAAATAAGGGACTAAATCGCCTTCAACTTCTTTAGGATTGACAAAGTGAGTCATCCCGAATTTTTCGGCTAATTCTCGCTTGCTAGGATTAATATCAACGCCAATAATCATGTTTGCGCCTACCATTCGCGCCCCTTGAATGACATTTAAGCCAATTCCCCCCAACCCAAAAACTACTACATTCGCCCCTGGTTCAACTTTGGCGGTATGAATGACTGCACCAATACCTGTTGTTACGCCACAACCTATATAGCAAACTTTGTCAAAGGGCGCATCGTCGCGGATTTTGGCTACTGCAATTTCTGGTAATACGGTGTAATTTGCAAAGGTAGAAGTTCCCATGTAATGATGCAACATTTGCCCGTCAATGGAAAATCTACTCGTACCATCAGGCATTAAACCGCGCCCTTGAGTTGAACGGATAGCTTGACAAAGGTTAGTTTTGCGGCTAAGGCAGTATTCGCATTGACGACACTCTGGGGTGTATAAAGGAATGACGCGATCGCCTTTTTTTAAACTTTTGACCTCCGCTCCCACTTCTACTACTACACCTGCCCCCTCATGCCCCAAAATCGCCGGAAATAGACCTTCTGGATCTTTACCAGAGAGCGTATAAGCATCGGTGTGACATATTCCTGTGGCTTTAATCTCAATTAGCACTTCTCCCGCTTGGGGTGGCGCTAATTGAACGGTGGTAACTTCTAACGGCTTCTGGGGTGCGAAAGCTACGGCGGCTTTTACATCCATAATCTTATACTCCTAGTTTTGTTAATCAGGCGCGATCTCATCTCTTTTCACTGATAGCTTAAAATGTAGAGAATGCGCGAAGTTTAATCTAATTTTGCAAGTCTCCCGCCAACTTTTTTTGCGCTATACAGGCGCGAGCATGATATTTTATGAGTATTTTTACCCTGCAAGCTGTTAAAAAAGACTTTGGGATTAAAGAAATCCTCAAAGAAGCAAGTTTTAGTATCGATACTACAGACAAGGTGGGATTGATTGGTACAAATGGTTCGGGGAAGTCTACCCTATTAAAGGCGATCGCTGGATTGGAATCTATCGATAGCGGACAAATTTTAGTTAATTCTGGTGTCAGAATTGTTTACTTACCTCAGCAACCAGATTTAGATGAAAACAATACTGTTTTAGAACAAGTATTTGCCGATAGTGGCGAACAAATGGCTTTAGTGCGCGAGTACGAAGAAATATCTGATAAATTGGCTCATTATCCTGACGATACCGATCAATTGATGTCGCGTCTATCTACAGTAATGCAGAAGATGGAAACTAGCGACGCTTGGGAAGTTGAAACTAAAGCAAAAATTATTCTTACTAAGTTAGGAATATCAGATTTTGAAGCAAAAATTGGGACTTTATCAGGGGGATATCGCAAGCGAATTGCTTTAGCCGCCGCCTTACTTTCGGAGCCTGATGTATTGTTAATGGATGAGCCAACCAACCATTTAGATGCTTTGTCTGTAGAATGGTTGCAAAGTTATTTAAACCGCTATCGCGGGGCGATATTATTAATTACTCACGATCGCTATTTTCTTGATCGCGTTACTAATCGAATTATTGAAATCGATCGCGGCGATATTTATAGTTATAGCGGTAATTATTCTTATTACCTAGAAAAGAAAGCTTTAGCGGAAGATTCGGCGGTTAGCACTCAACGTAAACATCAAGGCTTATTGCGCCGCGAGTTAGAATGGTTGAAGAAAGGGCCAAAAGCTCGGAGTACAAAACAAAAAGCCCGGATAGATCGCGCTCGACAATTGCAATCAACAGAGTTTAAAGAAGTTCAAGGAAAGGTAGATATTTCTACGGTTACTCGACGAATTGGCAAGAAAGTAATTGAGTTAAACAATGTTACTAAAAGCTATGGAGAACGGACTTTAATTAAAGATTTTACTTACGAATTTAGCCCCGAAGATCGCATTGGGATTATTGGTGGAAACGGTGCGGGTAAATCAACTTTGATGGATATAATTACCGGAAGAATTAAGCCTGATTCCGGCGAAGTGGAAATTGGTACTACTATTCATATTGGCTATTTCGATCAGCATTCTGAGGAATTGTTAGCAGCTTTAGACGAAAATCAGCGAGTAATTGACTATATCAAAGAAGAAGGTGAGTTTATCAAAATTGCTGATGGTACGCAAATTAGCGCTTCGCAAATGCTAGAAAGGTTTTTGTTTCCCGGAAATCAGCAATACTCACCGATTAAGATGCTTTCTGGGGGAGAAAAGCGACGTTTATTTTTATTAAGGGTGCTGATGGGTGCGCCAAATGTACTAATTTTAGATGAACCGACAAACGACTTAGATGTACAGACACTAGCAGTTTTAGAAGAATACTTAGAAGATTTTAGCGGATGTGCGATCGCAGTTTCTCACGATCGCTACTTTTTAGATCGTACTGTAGATACAATCTTTGCTTTAGAAGA
>JACCVJ010000433.1 GCA_013698215.1 Tatlockia sp.
AAATATTGCCTTGATTAAGTGCAGCCCTAAATTTGCGACCTTGCAACCAATTAGTAAGCGGATTACTCATAACCAAATCCTTCTTTACCTTCTTTAATTTCTACGCCTGGAAGTTGAGATAGTAATTTTTCTTTAAACATTGTATAGCTTAATTGCTCGTCGTTATACCAGCAAGAGTATTTTTGCTTGATTTCTTCAGCTTCCTTGCGAGTTCCTGCTACAAGGGAGCGGCTATGGCTGGCGTGAAATTCTTGAATAACAATTCTATCAGCAATTTTTAGTTTGTCAATAAAAGCGGCTTCATTAGATGGTAATGTAGGAAGCAAAGGCGTAATTGTAATAGAAATTTTTGGTTGATAGCCTTTTAAAGGATCGATGCTTTTTCTGATTGCTTTTACGGCATTAAGTCTAGCTTTAATACTAGGCGATCGCGGTTCAAAATCTTTTCTCACAGATTCACTACCTGTAGGAATACTCATATTGATCCGTAAATACTTAAATCTCTGCAAAATATCAATGTCTCTAGTAATTATAGGACTGCGAGTTTGAATTACAAGTATGGGACAATATTCACGCATTACCTCTAATAACTGGCGAGTTATTTGTGTTTTTGACTCGATTGGTTGATAGGGATCGGTAACACTACTCATATAAATAGTAGGAGGCTTATCTGGATTTTTTTGATACCATTTATCCAATTCTTTTGCTAAGATGGCTGCCGCATTTTGCTTAATAATTACCCACTTACCCCAGTCTTGTCGCATCTGACTGTTGGGACTAAATGCCGCCGCATAACAATAGCTACATCCATATTGGCAACCCCGATATGGATTGAGTGTAAAATCGTAAGCTGATATAAATCCACTAGCTTTTGTTAGTATCGATTTAGCATCTTGGGCATAAACATTGGCATCTCCAAATTTTTCTTTAACTAAACTTGTAGGTACATCTTGGCAATATCCTTCATATTGAAACTTCGCCATATTTAAACCTGTGAAAGTGCAAAATTTATTGCCATTGCTTTACTAAGATTAACTTTAATTTTCAAGCTTGAGTTAACTTAGTTTTCAAGATAACCGAGGGCTTTATAAAATTGCCTCTAATCTTAGCAACTGCTGAGATATCTAATAATTAATTGGCTGGAAATTTTTTATTCTATGTAGATTAATATTAAAATATGTAAAGTACGCTTTCATTATTCATCTATGCCTAGCAGCGCAAAAAGTAATAAATCCCGCATCGTCGTTATTGGGGCGGGAATTGGCGGTTTAACGGCGGGGGCATTACTAGCACATCGCGGCTATGAAGTCATAATTTTAGATCAAGCTATAGTTCCTGGTGGTTGTGCTTCTACCTTTAAACGTCAAGGCTTTACCTTTGATGTAGGTGTAACTCAAGTAGCAGGTTTAGAACCTGGCGGGATTCATCATCGGATATTTTCAGAATTAGAAATAGATTTACCCGCTTCTACACCCTGCGATCCAGCTTGTGCGGTATATTTACCGGGGGAAAGTAAACCAATTAATGTATGGAGGAACCGGGAAAAGTGGCACGAAGAAAGGTTAAGACAGTTTCCTGGTAGTCAAGATTTTTGGAAATTGTTAGAAGATTTATTTAAAGCTAGTTGGGCATTTCAAGGGCGAGATCCGGTACTACCTCCCCGAAATTTGTGGGATCTGTGGCAGCTAACGCAGGCTGTACGCCCTGGAACTTTGATTACCTTGCCGTATACCTTTATGACGGTAGGAGATGCGCTGCGGGGCTGCGGAATAGAAAGCGATCGCCGTTTGCGGACTTTTCTAGATTTGCAACTTAAGCTTTATTCTCAAGTAGACGCGGAAGAAACAGCGCTACTGTATGCTGCAACGGCGTTAAACGTGTCGCAACTGCCCCAAGGATTGTTTCACTTGCAAGGTAGTATGCAGGTATTGAGCGATCGCCTAGTAACTGCTTTAGAACGAGACGGCGGTAAGCTGTTGATGCGTCATACCGTTGAAAGCATCCAACTAAAAGATGGGAAACCTACGGGGGTTGTAATTCGCAATCAAAAAAACAATGAAGTTTGGACGCAACCAACCGACGAAATAGTTGCTAATGTCACGGTGCAAAACTTGGTGCAGCTACTAGGCGAAAATGCTCCTAAAGGTTACACTCGCCGCGTAGAAAAACTCCCCCAAGCATCGGGGGCTTTTGTGGTGTATTTGGGTGTAAAACAAGAGGCGATTCCGGCTAATTGTCCGCCACACTTGCAATTTTTCTACGACGAGGAGGGAGTTATTGGCGAAAATAATTCCCTATTTGTTTCTGTTAGTCATCCCGGCGATGGACGCGCCCCTGATGGATTTGCCACAATTATCGCCTCTTCTTTTGTCGATCCTCACCCTTGGTGGCGGGGCGATTACAAAGCAATGAAGCAAGAATATACAGAAAAAGCGATCGCCCAACTATCTCAATTTTTCCACCTCACTCCCGAAACAATTAAGTATCAAGAAGCTGCAACCCCCCGCACTTTTGCCCGTTATACCGCCCGTGACTTGGGCGTTGTGGGTGGAATTGGGCAAAGAGTGCCTACTTTTGGCCCTTTTGGTTTTGCTAACCGCACCCCGATTAAGCATCTATGGTTAGTGGGCGATTCTACCCATCCTGGAGAAGGAACCGCCGGAGTTAGTTATTCGGCTTTGACTGTAGTTAGACAAATCGCCGCTCAAATAATGTAGAGACGTTGCACTGCAACGTCTCTACTACCCAAATTTATCCCTTAGATTGCTGATACTCCGAAAAGGATTGATAGCAATCTTTTTCTTCGTAAAGATGACATTTATCGGTAACGTCTTTAATCAAAGCCCAGGAAAAATTACATTCATTATGCAAATAAGCCGCCCAATTTTCTTGAATACTGCGATAAGCCATCCGCAAATTGTAAGACGGAATCGCCGTAGAAATATGGTGGGGTACGTGGACGTTGATATCGTGACAAAGAAATTCTACCCAACGTGGATAGTTGCAGTGGATAGTACCCGATAATTGCGCGATCGCTACCCGCCATTTACTATCTTCCATAAACGGTACATCCGACGCTGTATGGTGAAAATAAGTAAAGGTACTCATCCAGAAATGATAGATTAGCCAAGGGATTAACCAAAACTTGACCACACCCCAAAGACCTGTAGTTGCAATCAGTAATGGAAAGGCGATCGCTGCAAAAACTACTACAACCGTAACGGAAAGCTTGATATCAGAGCGTTCTTTGGGCTGATATTTGGACAAATCAAAGTGCGTTACCGCCCAATGAGCAATAGATCCTACCCACCAAAAGCGATTTTTGGCAAATCCTTGAAACACTGACTGTCTAAAACTCCCCCAACTTTCGTATCTTTCGGGGGTAATTGGTCGCCAGGCGTTATCTTGTTCGAGGTGATTAGTGTAAGCATGGTGATGGTTATGCTTAATTCGCCAGCCGTGAAAAGGATAAATTAACGGCATCATAAATATATGCCCCACCAAATCATTTACCCAACGCCGTTTTGCAAAAGAACGATGTCCGCAATCGTGAGCAATTACAAAAAATCCTGTTAACCCCGTACCTGTAAATACCCAGAATAAAGGCAAGAAGTACCAAGGAGCTAAGGCAATTCCCGCATAGCCTAAGCCCACCATCAGCACGTTTACAAGCGCTCTTGACCAAGCTTTGCGCTGATTTTGCTGAAAACACTCTTTGGGCAAGGTTTTGAGAATATCTTTGAGAGTCAGATCCGACCTAGATGGTAGTGTCCGAAAATTGATTTCTGATGTAGTCATGAATACCTAAAAAACACCTTAAGCAAGTCCCTGTTTTCAAGTCCTTGGCTGATAACATTAGCTTTAACAGAAGCTTCAAATTGAAGTGAACCACCACAAGTTATAGCTGGGGAGCAACACCCCCAATCAGCAATTAAAACAGGTAATCAGTTTAAAAAGAACTTCTGTTAAGTTATTTTAAGTTATTTTACGACCCATAATTAATAAATCGCGCTCAATTGCGTCTAAATTGGCTACTTGAGGTAAATGTCCCCAAATTTGAAAGCCAAATAGCTCAAATAATTTTATGCTGGGCTGATTGTGGGCAAAAATAAAACCTAAAAGGGTATTTAATCCTAAACTGGGACTAAGAGAAACCGCGTTCTTTAGCAGCTTGTACGCCACGCGCTGACGTTGATAGACTGGGGAAACATAAATGCTAATTTCTGCCGTTGCTTGGTAGGCTGGTCGTCCGTAAAATGATTGAAAACTTAACCATCCTAAAATAACTTTGTCTATTTCCATTACTAAGATTGGGCGGCTAGTAGAAGAATGCTGGTAAAACCACTCTAGGCGACTTTCCACCGATACGGGGTTTAAGTCCGCCGTTGCTAGACGACTAGGTATAGAAGCATTATAGATAGTAACGATCGCCCTTAAATCGGCTTCTACCGCATTTCTGATATACATAAATTAGATGTGTACCCATAGAACAACATGAATAGTAATGTTCAACAGTGGAATGCCAACTTATACGATACTAAGCATAAATTTGTCTCCTCGCTGGCTACAGAAACCGTAGAATTATTATCACCAAAAGTAGGAGAGCGCATCCTAGATATTGGTTGCGGTACGGGACATTTGACTCAGAACATTGCTAGTTGTGGTGCGGAAGTTTTAGGGGTTGATAGTGCGGAAACGATGATTTTGCAAGCACGTCAAAATTACCCTGATTTACAATTTGCAGTTATGGACGCAATAAATCTAGAATTTACGGAAGAATTTGACGCAGTTTTTTCTAACGCTGTGCTGCACTGGATTAAGCAACCAGAAAAAGTTATTGCAGGGGTTTGGAAGTCGCTTAAATCTGGTGGGCGTTTTGTAGCAGAATTTGGCGGAAAGGGAAATATTGATTCTATCCAAACTGCACTAGAACGAGCAATTTGTCAAGAAAACTCTGCTTTTGAAAACCTGTTAAATCCTAACTACTTTCCCAGTATTGGGGAGTATAGCAGTTTATTAGAAAACCAAGGTTTTGAGTTGACTTTTGCGACATTATTTGATCGTCCAACTCCTTTAGATGGAGAAAGCGGAATGGTTAATTGGCTGAAAATGTTTAGAAATAGTGTATTAGCTGCTTTTTCTGAAGATACGCAAGCCAAAATTTTAGCTAATGTAGAAGAACAGTTGCGTCCAACATTATATCAAAATGGTACTTGGTTTGCCGATTATCGCCGCTTGCGTGTAGTTGCAATTAAAGATTGAAGTTTGTTGCAAAAACTGGCGTTGCTGAATTTAGGTATAAAATGATTTTACGCGACCGACAAATATTTGTAGAGACGTTGCATTGCAACGTCTCGTTGCTAATCGCATTCCTGTTTTTTTTACTAATAAGCTGTACTCCAAAGCAATCAAACTCTTTAACTGTATCGGCGGCGGCTAGTTTACGAAATGTGCTAGAAGAAGTAAAACTAGAGTATGCTAAATCTCAGCCAGACGTAAAAATTAACTACAATTTTGGTGCTTCTGGAGCTTTACAGCAACAAATTGAACAAGGCGCAGATGTAGATGTATTTATTTCTGCTGCTGCTAAACAAATGGATGCTTTAGAAAGTAAAACCTTACTACTTTCTAGTACACGAAAAAATCTGTTAGGCAATCAAATTGTGTTGATTGTACCGAAGAATGCCGAGGAGATTTCTAGCTTTGCAGATTTAAAGCGCGATCGCATTACTAAAATTGCTTTAGGCGAACCTAAAAGCGTACCTGCGGGAAAATATGCTCAAGAAGTTTTAAGTTATTTTAAAATACTTGAAGCTACTAAATCGAAGTTTGTTTTTGCTAAAGATGTTCGTCAAGTTTTAAGTTATGTAGAAACAGAAAATGTTGATGCAGGTATTGTTTATATTACTGATGCTAAACAGTCAAGTTTAGTAAAAATTGTGGCAATCGCTCCCGTACAATCTCATTCTCCGGTAATTTATCCTGTTGCAGTTATTCAAAACAGCAAAAATGTTGCTCAAGCTAGAAGTTTTACAGGTTTTTTATTGAGTAGAGAGGCTAATAATATTTATATAAAATATGGATTTAATAAACTATCTATCAAATGAATCTAGATTTATCTCCACTTTGGATATCTTTTAAAACTACTTTTATAGCTACAGCAATTACATTTTTTTTAGGGATTGCGGCAGCGCAGTGGATATTTAACTATCGTGGCAAAGGTAAAAACTTAATAGACGGTTTACTTATGCTCCCGCTCGTTTTACCTCCTACAGTAGTAGGCTTTTTCTTATTATTAATACTCGGCAAGAATGGTTTAGGGCAATTATTGCAACCGTTAGGAATTACAGTAATTTTTACTTGGTATGCAACCGTAATTGCAGCTATTGTAGTTGCTTTCCCGCTAATGTATAAAACGGCATTAGGAACATTTAAACAAATAGATACAAACTTGCTTGCAGCAGCGCGGACTTTAGGCGCATCCGAGTGGCGAGTATTTTGGCAAGTAACTTTACCTCTCAGCAAGTCAGGAATTATCGCCGGAACAATTTTAACTTTTACTCGTGCTTTGGGCGAATTTGGGGCAACTTTGATGCTGGCGGGAAATATTCCCGGCGAAACTCAAACTATCCCCATTGCGATATTTTTTGCCGCCGAAGGTGGGGAAATAGATAGCGCTTTGCTATGGGTAGTAGTAATTGTGGCAATTTCTCTAATAGCGACGTTTGGATTAAATTATTGGTCAGATTTGCCACAGATAATCAAAACTTCTCCCCAGTATCAAGAGAGAAATTATTTAACTCCTCCGATTGTTAGTTTTAAGAGCGGTGAAAATAATTTGCTTGTAAATATCGAAAAATCTTTGCCTAACTATACTTTGATAACTAGCTTCACTGCTGACAACTATCCCCTGGGATTATTGGGGGCTTCGGGAGCGGGGAAAAGTATAATTTTGCGCTGCATTGCTGGGTTAGAAAAGCCAAGTAGCGGTTGTATTGTACTAAATGGAAAAGTGCTATTTGACGAGCAAAAACAAATTAACTTACCTGTACGCGATCGCTCTATTGGTTTTGTCTTTCAAAATTATGCCTTGTTTCCCCACCTAAATGTTGCTCAAAACATTGCTTTTGGGCTGCAACACTTATCCCCTCTAGAACGAAATCGGCGCGTAAACGAACTAATAACCCTAATGCACCTGCAAGGACTACCAACACGTCATCCCAAGAACTTATCGGGGGGACAGCAGCAACGAGTAGCCTTAGCGAGGGCTTTGGCAATGCAACCAGAGGTACTTTTATTAGACGAACCATTTTCAGCTTTAGATACTCACCTCCGCAGCCAATTAGAAAAACAGCTAATAGCGATCGTTAATAACTACCAAGGTGTAACCCTATTTGTTACCCATAATTTAGAAGAAGTTTATCGAGTTTGTAAAAATCTTTTGGTACTTTCTGAAGGCAAAACGGCGGCGTATGGAAGTAAAGAAAGCATTTTTGAGCATCCCCGTACCTTTACCACCGCTCAAATTACCGGATGTAAAAACTTTTCTCGCGCTCAAGTTATTTCACCCCAAAAAGTTCGAGCAATAGATTGGGATTGTACTTTGCACGTAACTAAGGCTATTTCTAATCCACTACATATAGGCATTCGCGCCCATCAACTAATTTTTAGCGATACCCCAACTGTAAACACCTTTCCTTGCTGGGTTGTCCAAACGAGCGAAACACCCCACCGCATGACAATTTATCTCAAACTACACCAGCCACCCACTCAACTTAATGATTATCATCTGCAAGCAGAAGTGTTTAAAGAAAAGTGGGCTATGTTAAAAGATCGTCCTTTTCCTTGGCTTGTATACTTAGATCCCGTGCGGCTATTTTTGATGGAAAGCTAGATTTGATTAAGTTTCTAGCTGTTGCTGGGCTTGAATTGCGATCGCTTTATTATGGCTAATATCCGCTTCTTCTTTGCGCCCCATCTGTTCTAAAGCGATTCCTCGGTTGTACCATCCCCAATAATCGTTGGGGTTTAACTCTAATACTTGATCAAAAGCAGAAACCGCATCATTGTAGCGGTTCATTTTTCCTAAAGTTAACGCCAAGTTGTACCAAGTGCGATCGCACTCTGGCTGAATTTCTAAAGCTTTGTGAAAACTAGCTACAGCGTTTTCATACTTTCCCCAATCGCTTAAGATTAAACCCCGGTGATACCAAGCTAAAAAGTCATCAGGTTTAAACTCAATCGAGCGATCGAAACTATTTAAAGCTTCTTCGTAACGCTGCAAATTTTTTAAGGCTGTACCTCGGTTGTACCATGCCCAATGAGCGTTTGGTTGTAATTGCAAAGCGCGATCAAAACTAGCAACAGCTTTTTCAAACATACCGCTGTCACTCCAAGTAACGCCGCGATTGTGCCACACTGTAGGACTATCAGGATTAAATTCTAAAGCTCGCTCAAAGCTATTAATTGCCTCAATATAGCGCCCCAACTTACCTAGGGCGATACCGCGATTGTGCCACAGCCAGAAAGCATCGGGGCAAATTGTTAACGCTCTATCAAAACTTGCGATCGCATCCTTGTGATTTCCTAAACTACCCAAAGCAAAACCTCGTTGCGACAACGCCTCGCTATAATCGGGTTTATATCTCAAGGCGCGAGTAAAACTGGCGATCGCTGCTTCGTACTTTTCTGCCTTGACTTGGTGTACTCCTTTGTGAAACAAAAATTCTGCTTCTAAGCTGGGTTTTAGCATCATAATATTTGGCATCATACCTAAGAGTGATATTACCTTTAAAGTTCCCAAAAAATCATGAAGATCGATCAACAAATTATTGAGTTTCGTGTCGAACGCGATTCGATGGGCGAACGACAAATTCCTAGTAATGCTTATTACGGCATCCAAACCTTACGAGCAATAGAGAATTTTCCGATTAGTGGAATTAAACCTTTACCTACTTATATCGATGCCTGCGTGACGATCAAAAAAGCCACAGCCCTTGTAAATGGTGAGCTTGGCTGCATTCCTCAACCTATTGCTGAGGCGATTGTCCAGGCGGCGGAGGAGATACTTAGAGGAGATCTGCGCGATCAATTTGTAGTAGATATTTACCAAGCTGGGGCGGGTACTTCTCACCACATGAATGTAAACGAAGTATTGAGCAATCGCGCCTTAGAGATTTTAGGGGATGAAAAGGGCAATTATCAAAGAGTTAGCCCCAACGATCATGTCAATTACGGACAGTCTACTAACGATGTAATTCCTACAGCGATTAGGATTGGTGGATTGTTGGCACTGAGGCGGACTTTATACCCAGCCTTAGATAAAGTAATCGCCTCTTTACATCTTAAAGCTGAAGAATTTATTGATATAGTCAAATCGGGTCGAACTCACTTACAAGATGCGGTTCCCATCAGACTAGGCGAAAGTTTCCGTGCGTGGGCGCAAATCCTCACTGAACACAAAACCCGCTTAGAATTGGCACAAACAGATTTAACCCGGTTAGGATTGGGAGGCAGTGCGGCAGGTACGGGCTTAAATACTCATCCTGATTATAAAACCCGCGTCGCTGAAGTATTATCGGAACTACTTAATCAACCACTGCAAAGCGCACCTCACATGATGGCTGCAATGCAAAGTATGGCTCCTTTTGTCAATGTTTCGGGGGCAATTCGCAACTTAGCTCAAGATTTGGTTAAAATTTCCCACGATTTGCGCTTAATGGATTCAGGCCCAAAAACAGGGTTAAAAGAAATTCAATTGCCACCTGTACAGCCGGGATCTTCAATTATGCCAGGGAAATATAACCCCGTAATGGCAGAAATGACAGCAATGGTATGTTTTCAGGTGATGGGGTACGATAATGCAATTACTTTTGCTGCCCAAGCAGGACAACTAGAATTAAATGTCATGATGCCCCTAATAGCTTACGATTTAATCCACTCGATTGAGATTTTAGGTAATACCATTGCGGCGCTGACAGATAGTTGTATTGTCGGAATTACTGCTAATGGCGATCGCTGTCGAAGTTACGCAGAAGGTAGTCTTGCTTTAGTTACAGCTTTAAATCCTCACATTGGCTATCTAAACGCCGCCGCCGTAGCTAAAGAATCTTTAGAAACAGGTAAATCTTTGCGGCAAATTGTCAAAGAGCGCAATTTGATGACGGAGGAAGAATTAGCCCAAGTGTTGAATTTAGAACAAATGAGCGCCATGTCGTAACGTTTTCTTTAGAAAACTTGTGCGATCGCAATTTAAAGCTCTTTGTAACTTA
>JACCVJ010000454.1 GCA_013698215.1 Tatlockia sp.
AATTCTTTGCCTTCAGGAGTCCGCAATGTTACTGTCGCCGTGGGTGTAGAGCGATCGCCACAAGAAACTTGTACTAATTCCACTCGGAACATTTCGGGACTTGATTGGATTTCGTCATTAGCGATCGCTTCTAAATCCCAATCAGAAATATCTTTTTTCTTATCTGCTAAGTCTTTAAACTTCAAAAAGGCTTTATTTAGCTCGTCTTCTGGCAAATCAAAGCCCAATTCTTTTAGCCGAGTCCGAAAAGCATTGCGCCCGGAATGTTTGCCTAAAACAATTTGATTATTGGTAAGTCCAATCGATTCCGCATCCATAATCTCATAGGTGAGCTTGTTTTTAAGAATCCCGTCTTGATGGATTCCCGATTCGTGAGCAAAAGCATTTGCACCCACAATCGCTTTATTTGGCTGCACTAGCATTCCTGTCAAAGTCGAAACTAGGCGAGAAGTCTTATAAATTTGGCGAGTATCAATATTTGTAAGTGGCGCTTCTGATTCGGTGCTTCTACCCACAAAAGGGTTAAAATACTGCCGTCGTACGTGCAATGCCATCACAACTTCCTCTAAGGCTGTATTTCCGGCACGTTCTCCAATGCCATTAATCGCGCATTCTAGTTGTCTTGCACCATTTTTCACAGCTTCTAGGAAATTAGCAACCCCTAAGCCAATGTCATTATGCCCGTGAACGGAAATAATTGCTTTATCGATATTAGGGACATTTTCTTTAATTCCTTTAATTAACGCGCCAAATTCGCTAGGAGTTGTGTAGCCTACGGTATCTGGAATATTAACCGTTGTTGCCCCTGCCGCGATCGCTCTTTCTAATACTTGATACAAATATTCTGGATCGGTGCGGGTAGCATCCATTGTCGAAAATTCCACGTCATCCATAAAGGATTTGGCATAAGCTACCATTTCCCCAGCAATCTCTAACACCTCGGCTTTAGTTTTTTTCAACTGATACTCTAAATGAATATCGGAGGTTGAAATAAATGTATGTATTCTACCTTTTGCGGCTGGTTTTAATGATTCGGCGGCGGCTTTGATGTCGTTTTTGATTGCTCTTGCTAGAGAACAAATCACTGGGCCATTTTCTGTTCCTACAGCTTCAGCCACTTTTTTTACTGCCTCAAAGTCTCCCGGACTTGCGTAAGCAAATCCTGCTTCAATTACATCTACTCCTAACCTTGCTAGTTGCTTGGCAATTAGTAGCTTCTCATCTACATTTAGCGTCGCTCCGGGACATTGTTCGCCATCACGCAATGTCGTATCAAAAATAATTATTTTGTCTTGTTGTTCTTGGGTCATTTGTTCGTACTCTCCTTAATTTATATTTTAGTTTTTATTTATAAATCTATCTTTTCAATATATTCTCGAATATCGTTCAAATCTATATATCTATCCGTAACATTCCGCAACTCTCTAGCAATCATGCCTTCGGTTGATACAACGGTTATATGCGTACTTTTCGATCTTAGTAATTCAATTGCTCTTTCAAAATCACCGTCTCCGCTAAATAATACTACTCGGTCATATTGTTCTACGGTATTGAACATATCTATAACTATTTCTATATCTAAGTTTGCTTTTTGCGAGTATCTCCCCGATGTATCGTCGTAATATTCTTTAAGTATTTTTGTTCTTACTGTATAGCCTAAACTAATTAAAGCGTCTCTAAAACCTCGTTGATCTTGAGCATCTTTTAATCCTGTATACCAAAAAGCATTAATTAATTCTGTATTAAGTTTTTCTTTTCTTAAATATTCTAATACTCGCCTTGGATCAAAAAACCACCCATTTTTTTGTTGAGCGTAAAACATATTGTTGCCGTCTACAAAAATAGACAGCCGATTCATTAAACACGACATAAAAAATATACCTAATAATTCTTTTAAAACTTAAGTTTAATAGCAGGTTATGGCAACATTAGAGACGGAGAATTTTTATAAAAGTCCCCATCTATTTTTAATTAATTGTTTACTAAAAATATATCTATATTGCCTAATCCTGAAACAATAAAAATGAGTTTAATTGATAAGTTATGTTAAGTAAGAGCATAATATAATTATTACTTTATCTAAAATTTACCAATAAATTGACTAAATTTACAGGTTTTGGCAACTTTTAACGATCCTCCCCGATCTTTGTATAGACGTTAAAGGCAAGGAAATCAAGCATTTTGCCATAAATTAACATCAAGTAAGAATCAATGGGCGTTTTAGTTATCAACTAATAAGTAGCTGCACCAATCGCTCCAGCTACCAACATAAAGGGCAGAAGTATCAATTCCTGCTAAATGTAAAGATAATAAATTGACGCAAGCAGTAACCCCAGAACCACAATAAACAATAATTTCCCGCCCTTGTAGTTGTTGCCAATATTGAAGTTGCTCTTGAGGAGAATACAAGTATCCATCGCTACTAGAAACATCTTGCCAAGGATAGTTAACCGCTCCCGGAATATGCCCAGCAATCGGATCGATAGGCTCACTTTCGCCGAGATAGCGGGGAATTTCTCTGGAATCAACTAGCACTACTCCGGGCAAATCCTTACGGGCTTTAACGTCGGTGATATCTACTCGAAGTGATGGTTGCAAGTTACAAGTAAATTGTTTTGGTGTCTTTGGACTAATAGCGTCTGTAACGGGCAATTTCAGGCTTTGCCAAGCTTTAAACCCTCCATCTAGTACCGCAATGCGATCGTGTCCCAAATAGCGCAGCAGCCACCATAAACGGGCGGCAAAAGCAAAGCGCGAATCGTCGTAAGCGACAACCAAAGTTTGAGCATCTATACCCATTGTTGATAACTTTTGGGCAAAAACCTCCAGATCGGGTAAAGGATGCCTCCCACCATGTTGCTGCACGGGGCTAGAAAGGTCTTTGTTGAGGTCAAAATAACTAGCGCCCGGAATGTGGCTAATGTTGTACTGTTGCTGCCCTAATTCGGGATCTGCTAGGGAAAAACGACAATCGGCGATCGCAATATGCGCCTCCCCAATATGTTCGTAAAGCCAATCAGCAGATACTACGGTTGGTGTATTCATAATAGTTAGTATGACTTGCGACTTATTTTTACCACAATTGACCGCCGATAACTCCTACACTTTCTATTGCGAAGAATTTGGGGAGACTTTTCATAGTCAACAGGGAGCGAAAACCGAAGCCGAACACAAGTTTGTTGCGCCAACTCAATTAAACATTAAAGCCCATCAACCAGTAGTTAGAATATTAGATATTTGTTATGGGTTGGGATACAACACGGCGGCGGCTTTAGCTCAAATTTGGGCTGTTAATCCCGATTGTTTGATAGAAGTCATTGCCTTAGAATCTAATGCTGATATCCCCAATAGTGCGATTAATCATAATTTACTCGATAGTTGGGAGCCAAATATTCGCCAAGTTTTAACGCTCTTGGCTAGTAATCATCAAGTAAAAACAGCACGATGTCAGGGGACTTTATTATTAGGTGATGCTAGGCAGACAATTAAACTAATTCCCTCTAGCTTTACCGCCGATGCAATTTTTCTCGATCCCTTCTCACCACCCAAATGTCCGCAATTATGGACTGTAGAATTTATCAGCCTAGTGGCTAAGTATTTACATGATCAGGGGGTACTAGCAACTTATTCGGCGGCGGCGGCGGTGAGATCCGCATTGCAAGCGGCGGGGCTGTATATTGGCAATACAACTTCCATTGGGAGGCGATCGCCTAGTACCATCGCAACTAAGTATAAGTTACCGCCGTTATCTACCATCGGGCAAGAACATTTACTTACTCGTGCCGCAATTCCCTACCGCGATCCAACTTTACAGGACGATACAGAGGTAATTTTGCACAGAAGGCAGCAAGAACAACAAACTAGCCTTTTAGAACCTACCGCCCGTTGGCATCGGCGCACTCGCAGCAACTTTAAGAAAGATCCGTAAAATAACTGAGTTACTAGCTAAATTGAGTATCCATACTTATAAGTACACCAACTCAATAAATCATAGATTTCTGCGCTTAGTTAGGATATTTTTAAGCGGCAATCACTAAATGCTTCAAATTCTTCAAGTAAGCCTAAGAATCTAAGTCTAAAGTTTAGCTGCTAACTTATTTGATATTTATCTCTAAAGAATGTAATAAAGTATACAAATTTCTTGTGAAGATCAATAAAAAGACCGTCGCGTTTATACTTAGTGACAAGATAATTTTATGGTATAGTTAATTATTTTAAAAATAATTAGATTTAATTAATAATTTGTAAACAGCTACCTGTGTAGATTGGATTGGTAAGGCAATGGTTTCCACTTTCAGAACAAAAAAAATATTAGCACCAGACATTGATTTAGCTCCAGCCAAAATCTTAGTAGTTGACGACTATCCAGCTAATCGGATGACAGCAATGGCACTTTTGTCTTTAGAAGGCTATGAAGTTTTTGAGGCTGAAAGTGGGGCGATCGCTCTGGAAAAGGTCATAAAAATTCAGCCAGACTTGATATTGCTAGATGTGATGATGCCAGAAATGGACGGGTTTGAAGTATGTCAGCAACTCAAACAAGACGAACAAACTAGGCTAATTCCAGTAATTTTTATCACCGCATTAAACGATAAACAGTCAAGAATTCGAGGGATAGAAGCTGGGGGAGATGACTTTTTAACTAAACCCTTTGATCGCCCCGAACTATCGGCGCGGGTTAAATCCTTGGTGCGACAAAAGCGACTCAACGAAGATTTAGATCACACCGAACAAGTTTTATTTTCTATAGCTAGAGCCGTAGAAAGCCGCGATCCTAATACGGGAGATCACTGCGAACGCCTGGTAAGCTTGGGAGAAACTTTTGGACAATTTTTAAAATTGTCCCGCCCCCAAATGCGAAATTTACAATGGGGCGGTTACTTGCACGATATTGGTAAAGTTGGCATTCCTGACGCTGTAATGCTTAAGCAAGGAAAGCTAACTCCTGAAGAATGGGAGATTATGAAGCAGCACGTTGTTATTGGCGAGAAGATTTGTCAGCCTTTACGAACAATGCACGGAGTAATCCCAATTATTCGTCATCATCACGAGCGTTGGAATGGTACAGGCTACCCCTATGGATTGGTAGAAGATGAAATTCCTTATTTAGCTCAAGTATTTCAGATGATTGATATTTACGACGCACTGACAAGCGATCGCCCGTACAAACGCGCCTTCTCGCCCGAAGAAGCCTTAGAAATCCTCGCTCAAGAGAGAGATTTGGGGTGGCGTAGCCCTAAGTTAGTGGAGCAGTTTACAAAATTTATTCGCACTTCAACTTTTATTTAAAGACTCAATAATTGCGATGGGCGTTCGGCACTCAGCTATTATCTAAACTGACACCTGATAGCTAATACTTAAGAATGGTAGCAGTAGCAATTTTAGCGGCGGGACGCGGAACTCGAATGAAATCCAACTTACCTAAAGTTTTACACTCTTTGGGTGGGCAGAGTTTGGTCGAAAGAGTATTGGATAGTTTGCAGACAATTTCTCTGCAACGGCGGATGATAATTGTGGGTTATCAAGCCCAAGAGGTAAAAACAGTTTTGCAGGAAAAACCCACCTCTCTGCTTTTGCCAGAATTGGAGTTTATCGAGCAGACAAAACAATTAGGTACAGGTCATGCTATTCAACAGGTAATTCCTCATTTAGAAGGGTTTACGGGGGATTTACTGGTTTTAAATGGCGATGTACCACTTTTAAGACCTGAAACTATTAAACAGTTGTTAGAGGCTCATCAAGAGCATCAAAACGCCGCGACAATTCTTACCGCCCAATTGCCCAATCCTCAGGGCTACGGACGGGTATTTTGCAATGGACAAAATATCATTAAAGAAATTGTTGAAGATCGAGACTGTACCGCCGCCCAAAAACAAAATCGTCGCATTAATGCTGGAGTTTATTGTTTTAACTGGTCAAAATTGATGGAGGTGCTGCCGCACTTGCAAGCAAATAACGATCAGCAAGAATATTACTTGACTGATGCTGTAAATCAGTTAGAGCAAGTAATGGCGGTGGATGTGGAAGATTATCAAGAAATGCTGGGAATCAACGATCGCGAACAACTAGCCGCCGCCTACGAGATTTTGCAAAAACGAGTGAAATCAAAATGGATGAAGGCAGGGGTGACAATGGTAGATCCCCAAAGCATTACGATTGATGACACGGTAAAATTGCACCCAGATGTAATTATTGAACCGCAAACTCATTTGCGGGGCAATACAGAAATTAAGTCTGGCTGTAAAATTGGGCCTGGAAGTTTAATTGAAAATAGTCTAATTAGTGAAAATGTGACTGTTTTGTATTCGGTAGTTGTCAATAGTGTTGTTAATAGCAATAGTCAAATTGGCCCCTATACTCATTTGCGTACCGCCGTTGAAGTTGGTGCTGGCTGCCGATTAGGAAATTTTGTAGAATTGAAAAAAACAAAATTAGGCAGTGGGACTAATGTCGCTCATTTGGCTTATTTGGGTGATGCTACTTTAGGAGAAAAGGTTAATGTGGGTGCAGGGACAATTACGGCTAATTATGACGGCGTAAACAAGCATTCAACTAAAATAGGCGATCGCACAAAAACCGGGGCAAATAGCGTTTTAGTCGCGCCGTTAACTATCGGTAACGATGTCTATATTGCCGCCGGATCTACTGTTACTCAAGACGTGCCGGATGATTGCTTGGTTATTGGGCGCAGTCGGCAGGTAATTAAGCGTGGTTGGCGCATGAAAACACCAGAAGTCACTGAAGCAAATTAACCCTCCAGGCAACCTGTAAGCGCACCTTCATCACTTTCTAAAGTGTCGCCAATTTTCTCGCCATCGTGGAAAGCAGCTAGTAATACTTCACTGGTTTTTCCCCAAGCGATCGCTCCTGTGGCATCTAGAGCGATCGCTCCTAAATCTCTTTGATTTTTGTGGGCTTCAGCAAAAGTACGCTTCATCGCCTCGTGTAAAGACAACCCATCAGTGACGCGCACGACAATTCGGGCGGCTAAACATTCATCGATGATATCTTCACCGATTCCCGTACAGCTAACAGCGGCGTGGATGGTGGCATAATTTCCCGCAGGCATTGCCGAATCGCTAACTCTGCCTATGCGTTCAAATCCTTTACCCCCTGTTGATGTGCCTACTGCCAAATTTCCCTGGCTGTCGAGGACGACAACGCCAATTGTACCGCGTCCGGCATTTTCGACTAATTCTGGTTCTGCGACTACTCCTGCCATCGTTTTCACAAAATTTTCTTGGCGCTCCTGCATCCATTCTTCTAGGCGCAGTTCGGTGAGGGGATTGTAGAGCGGTATTTGTAATTCCCTGAGCAATTCGGCGGAGCCATAATCAGATAAAACGCGATCGGGAGAATTTTGTAAGTAGGACGCTAAATCAATGGGGTGTTGTACCCTTGATACATTAATAGCACCGCTAAAGCGCTGACTTGTTCCATCCATTAAG
Source organism: Tatlockia sp. (assembly GCA_013698215.1). Classification (GTDB taxonomy): domain Bacteria; phylum Cyanobacteriota; class Cyanobacteriia; order Cyanobacteriales; family Chroococcidiopsidaceae; genus Aliterella. The sequence continues at coordinate 7,449 of JACCVJ010000454.1, forward strand.
GCGGCGCTCATGCGGATTTGTCCATCAGATTGCAGTACCGAACCCGTCCCGGCATTGAAGCGGGGATCGTCTTCTAATAACTGACAACCCAACACCACTGCATCGCTGGCTTTTGCTCCTGACTTCAACAGTGCATACACTTGTTCGATAACTTGGTTGAGGCTGCGTCTAACAGATTCTACTCCGCCTTTTCCTTTTAACGAACTCCCCGCCCCACCATGAATAATTAACTTAGGCTGCACCTTTGAACTCCAGACGTTTGCTTGCAAGTATACTAAATTGCGCTCTTACTGCGAACTTGTGCTTTTACGACGGCGACAACGTTCCGAGCAGTATTTCACATCATCCCAGCAATCAGCCCATTTTTTGCGCCAAGTAAAAGGACGCTGACATACAGGACAAATTTTTGTCGGTAAATCGGATTTAGAGTAGGGCATAGCAGTTTTAATCGTACATCTTCTTTAATTTTACAAATGTTTACGAAAGCACAAAAACTAGCATCGGTACGAATTGTTTTAGTAGAACCTGCGGGCGATCGCAATGTCGGCGCGATTTCTAGAGTGATGAAAAATTTTGGTTTACAGCAGCTAGTTTTAGTTAATCCCCAGTGCGATCCCCAGTCGGAAGAAGCGCGACGTGCGGCGGTTCACGCCGGAGAAGTTTTAGCAGCACAGCAAGTAGTACCAACGCTAAAAGATGCTTTACAGGGCTGCGTAAGGGCGATCGCTACTACAGCCCGCGATCGCGAGAGATCGCCTCTTGAACACCCCCATACGGCTTTACCATGGCTACTAGAAACACCCCTTGAGCAACCCTCCGCCCTAATTTTTGGGCCTGAATGTCGTGGATTGAGCAATCAAGAATTAAACTATGCTCAACGCTTTGTTCGCATTCCCTCTAACCCCGATTATTCGTCGCTCAACTTGGCGCAGGCGGTGGCTGTTTGCTGTTACGAACTAACACAATCGGTAGACTTTTCAATTAGCGATCGCCCCCTACCCCTCGACTATGCTGCCATTGAAGAATTAGAAGGCTATTACCAGCACTTGCAAGCGGTTTTGCTTACCATTGGCTATGTTTATCCTCACACCGCCGCTAGTCGGATGGAGAAATTTCGCCAAATTTTTAACCGCGCTCATCTTGACAAAGCCGAACTAAGTATGCTAAGGGGTATCTTAACTCAAATGCAGTGGGCATTACAGAAAAATGCTGAAAGCTTAGAAGATAAGTTATAAGTTTGGCAGTGCTAAAACTTTTTATCAGCAGATCGCCGCATCAGAGTTTTTAGATGGTAATAACATTTAGTAGTTCGTGGTAGCTTGTGCTACTAATTGAGCATTAAAGTTAAGCATCAAGTATTTTTTAAAGATTTATTGTCAATTATTAGGTGTGAGGAGTTAGGCGTGGAACAGCCGTTAGCAAAAAACAAATCGCTGGGATCGCAATTTAAGGGTTATTCTTTCAGAAATGAAGGGAGTAAAACCGCCCAAAGTATCAGTCAAGATATTAAAATTCCTGATAAGAATGAAAATTTGCAGCCAACAGCCGCAAGGGATACCTCAAATCCTAAAGTAGAGCTAGGTGGGCAAACTAAGGTTGAAATAGCAGCAGTGAAGGGCAAATCGCGATCGCGTCCAGGACATTTACAACCCCAAGCGGCGCTCAATAACCGACGGGCAAATCCATCGCCGCCAACTACCGCACAGAAAAAAGTAGCACCACCGCCAGCTTTAAAACGTCCCGTAAAGCGCAAGAAATCTCCGGGAATAGTGGTGTATGCTTTACGCCTACTAATTTTTGGCATGGGAACTTGGGTAATTGCCGGGACTTTGTTATCGGCGCTAAATCCGGCAACTCGGATGAATCAACAAGCAAAAGAAAAGCTCGATCGACCCATTGCCAAAGCAGAGCCGATTGTAGTCGTGCCGCCAGCAATCAAGCTAAATCAAGAAATTATGCCCTTAAAAGCTGCTGTACAGCAATTAGGAGCGAAGAATAAGGGACTAACGCCGGGAGCTT
>JACCVJ010000602.1 GCA_013698215.1 Tatlockia sp.
GTTGAGACCACACCGAGGGATTTCCCAAGATAAACTGCCACTCTATTTAGGGTTTTTTGAGTTCGTTCACAATGTCAGGAAACGGGGTAAAACCCTGTTGCCATCTCTATTACAGTGCCTTCTCAAGTAGATCCCTGGAATCCATAAAGAGCCACATTTAATTGTTCTAATCCTCCGTTGCGGAATACTTGATCAAATTCAGCAAATACTGCTTCAGCTTTTAAGCATTCAAAGTCGAAGTCATCACACTCCCAAGACTTTATTAGGTTTTGATAAACTGCCCTTATTGCATTTCCACAACTAACCTCTTTACCCAAAATTGATTTGGGACCAGTCGATTTTTTCCAGGGCTGGTTTTCGCGCATCCACTTTCGCGCCACCGCTTTTTGTGATTCAGTGGCTAGTCGCCTACCACCCTTTATTTGCGCGCTTTTAGAGAAGGGCATACATACTTACTACTTTGTTTTGAACCTAATTCTGACTGCTTGCTCGATAACAATAATTGACGTTCCTCCTGCTCAATCCGCGATCGCTCCTCAGCCTCTCTTTCCTTGATTTTGAGCCACTGACATTCGCGGTCTGCTCTGTATGACAAACTTTGCTCTAAACGCTGTCTTTTTAATGCTTCTTTTTCAACCTCAAATAAATCTAGAGTCCTACTATGCAAAATGAAGCGATCGCTCACTTCAGTCAATTGCGGCAAAAATATCCCTTCATAGTTAAGCAGCGAAGCACGATTTAGCTGTCTTTCCCCACTACCTGGTGGGTAAACTTGAGCAAAATCTTTTTCGTACTCTAGGGCGATCGCTTTTAGCTCAAAGAATAGATTTTTTAGTGACTCGGCTAGTTGCTCAACATCGTTAAACTTAGCGCGCAGTTTCGATCGCCCTTCCTCAATCTGCTCAAGTCGGTGCTGCTTTAATTGCTGCGCTTCAAGTTCGTCAAGCTGTACTTTTTTCGGCTGGAGGCGAGAATTTAACTCTGCGATCGCGTCCCTCAATCCTTGAACAACGGGTTGCTTCTGGATTAGGCGTTGAGCCTCAGAGCGAATTGCTTTTGATATCGCAGTCGCGTTACTATCACCCGATGCTAACTGTAGAGTTCGACCGCCGACCGCCGCTAATTCCTTCTCCAAGCTGCTAATCTCAACCTCGAAAGATTTAATTTCCTGCCGTAATTCGTCAATTTTGTGCATATTTCCTCATTAATGTTTCGATATTTAGCTGAGAACGGCTGAAACCTAGTCTTTCAATGCAATAGGCATCAAATGTTTTGTGGGTTTCCTTCCATATCCCCGTTGCCTCGATTTTGGCTAAATCGGCTAAACCCTCTGCAATGCGATCGCTCACTATTTTTTCAAGTCGGATGCGATCGCGCAATTCCTGGGCGGTTGATTTTTTTGAATTATTCATTTTTTTTCTCCGTTGCGATTGAAAGCGTGATCGCTAATGCTTTTAATGCCCATTCATCCGATGGATTGTGCCTGATGTGTAGATTCAGTAGGGCGATAAATCTAACGCGGGCAAACTCGCTAAAGCATTTATTAAAAACAGTCTTTAAAATGCCGCCCCGTTTCCTACCGAGTGAAGTCGCTGCGTTGTCTATCAAAAATAATGCTTCATCCCAGGTTGGACAGAAGTTAATTTGCTCTGCCAAAGCTTCCTCGGTTATAGGTTCTTCTGGTACTGGATTGTGATGGGTTAGTGACGAGTCGATTAATTCTGGTGATGGATTAGTGACGGCTGGAATAGTTGGTAGTGACGGATTGTGATGGAAGTGATGGCAAATCTCATTTGTTTCACCACTATTATTTTCTTTTTGTTTTTCTAATGTCTCATCAAACAAATTTATTTCTTTAATACCTGATAAAAATAATCCATCACTTCCATCACTTCCGTCACTACCAAGGGTTTCATCCGTCACTAATCCATCACTTTGCGTTTTCAATCCATCACTTTTTGGCGGCGGACTACTAAAAGAAATCAGGCGATCGCGATCGTCATAATCAGTGCGAATTACTAAGCCATTAAAGTAAGCGCCTTTGTTATCTCGACTTTTATTAATTCCATCAAGTTTTAATTGGCTAACGCAGAGGTCATGCAGCAGAGTAGAGAATCGCCGCACAGAAACAGCTTTACTGCCCGTAGCCGCGCTGTACTCGCAGTACGAAGCGTAAAGCCACTTATCCGTAAATAAATAAGTATTGGTACTGCCCGTAGATTTATCGCGCTGGGCTACTCCCACATAGGTCTTAGCGGCGAGATCGAACGCAACGCAAGCATCTAGCCACTCTGCCATGGGGTTAGTTTCGATTAGAGATTCAGCTTTTGATGAAGCAAGACTTCGCACTGTATTAGAGGTGTTAAGCAGCAGTTCATTAACTTCCTCATCGGGCATTTCTAAAGCCCACGCCAGCAGTCCAGGCAAGTAAGGCTTAAATTCCTTTTGTAAGTCGCGGCGTTCTTCTGGCTTAACTTGATGGATGAACGGCAGCGTCAACCTTCGCCGCTCTAAACCGCTCGTGTAATCGGAACTTATCACGGGTTCGTTAGCCGCCACGATTACCATGCAAGTTGGCACAAAAGCCTTACACTGCTGGACGTTCTTTCGTTCGTAGCGGATAGGATCGCCTCCGGTGATGGCTTTAAGTACCGACACTTCACCGCCGTACCGCTCGGAGTCAGTGATTAGCAATAAACGTTTCCCAAAAATGCCAGCAGTCTCAAATCGGTTTTCTTGTAACTGGCTTAAAGTTGTGACGGCGGTGTTCTCAACACCAACCAGTCCCATAGTTATCCCTGCCAGAGTCCCTTTGCCAGAACCACCACAGCCAATAAGTTCTAGATAACGCTGTAAGTCGGTTCGTCCAGTTACGACAGCTTTGAGGTAAGCCCGTATCACGTTAACGCGATCGCTGTGTCCCTTCATCGCTTCTAGCATCCAATCAATCACTGGCTGACAGCCAATAGCCCGACCAGACCAGGAATAGGGCAAACACCATAACAGCCGATGACCTGGGGCATGAGGCAACAATTTATTACTCGCCACTTCCAGAACCCCGTCTTGTAGAGGTATTAACCCCGGCGTTTCGTGCCATTCGTGTACCTGTAAATAAGCTTTCATCAAGCTTACGGTGTGGGATACGAACGGGAAGCTGTATTGTCCAGCAATGTCAGCACGGGATTCTAGAGCCGCAATCACAATAGCGTTTACTGCTTCGTCAGGAATTTCTGACCAAACGCCAGAGATTTTGGCTGAGTAACGATACCAAAGTTTAAGCTGTGTATTCCACGCTAGTTCGTGGCGATAGCGTTCAGCTAGTTCACGGGCGATCGCGGCTGGCTTTGGTGGTTTCTTGCCATTGCTAGGAGAAACTGGCTCATTTTGGCGGACTAGCAGCGCCCGACTAATCTCAATTTCTAACTGCTCGATGATTTGATCTGCATTCATACCAGAAGAATGGACAACATTATAAATATCGCCTTTCTCTGGAAGGTCTGACCATAGATTTGTTAGTTCAATGGCGATCGCGGGAATGCCTGCTTTAATACACGCCTTTAATAGTTTGTCTGCGGTTTTCCGTCCCTTCTCGTCATTGTCAGGGCAGATAACAAATAGTTTTGGTTTATTGGCAATCAAGAAATTAACAATTTCCTGAACGTAAGAACCCTCACCGCCTTGATTGCAGAAGTTAGTCAGTCCTAATTGACGCGCGACTTCTACTCCCTGTTCGCCAGGATTGTAAAATACAACTTCTGCCGCTCCAGAGGCGATCGCTTCCTTTACTTCTGCTTCTTTGTAGAGCGAGAAAGGCTTTAAACCTTTACCGCGATCACTCCACCAGCATTCGTCACCCTGGTCGGGGTGGTGAGGTATTACCCAATGCCAGGGGCGAATCTCTTTCGTATCGCGCCCACTTCGCCCGTAGACTGGACGGCGATCGCTCCATTGCTTGCGACGTACCTTGCCTAACGGTTGTCCTGTCTCAGGATCGGGGTAAAGATACTCAATTTGCTGCTCTGACTCACTGCCTACCGTACTAAGAGTTACCCACTGCGGCGAGTCGGTTTTAGGATCGAGTGTTAGGGGTAAGATTTCCTCTGGAGTAGGCAAGCCACCGCGCTGACGGTTTCTACCCTCTCTGGCAAAGATACTCCGCCCGTCTTTGGCTTCGCCTGTCCTTACCCAACCACTGGGGGCGTAATCCGTCTTGCCACAGATGACTACATCAGAATTTATATGAAGGCACCAATCGTCAGAATTGCATAGGGGACATGGATTTGTCGCTGATGCTTCTATGCCGTTGCTATCGAGTGCGGAGTCTTGTTTTTTGATTGAACTTTGAAAGCTTGATACTATAAGATTGTCATCTGTGGAGTTTACCGCTCCATAAATTTGACGCATAAAAATACTCCTATTTAGTTGGGGGTGTGGTGAAAACTCAATTCCCTCGCCGCCATCCTGTCTCTAGCAGGATGTTTTTGGCTTTTTAGGGTATTGAGCTTGTTTGTTAAATCAGAAAGTGAAAACCGCCAGTAGCCTTAGGAAGTTAGCTGGCGGTTTTTTCCGTTGATTGATTAATTAGCCACTCACGCCAAGCCTGGCGTACTAATGTCGAGCGCGGTGTATCAAGTTTTTTGAATAGCCGCTCTATTTTTGTCATGTCTTCATTTGTGAGTCGGAGATTTAAAAGTCTGGGATATTTTACTGTCATGGTTTTGTAGGTGTAGGCTTTTGCACTATCAGATTAAAGACTATAAGGCATTTAGATATAGGCGACAATGATTGAAAATTTTAGAGTTTTGCGTTAAGGGTAAGCTTTACCGCGATCGCTGCATCCTTGGCTTTCTGCCGTCTCGCACTGCGCGGCTCAAGTTGAGGCTGTTTTGGCTTGGGGGTGCTTGTATCGAGCGCTTGGATTTGGGCTAAAAAGTCGGGCATAATTTAAAGTTTTCCTCTCTAAATTTGAAGGCTGTTAAGTGATTTAAAGTGATTTGCACCCTGTTGTGAAGTTTTATAAACCCCTCCCGTTAACAGTGCGTAGACACATTTACCGTTCTGCCATTCATATTAAGTGTTGACATTGATGGCAAACTAAGGGAAATTCTTTAATCTCTTGATTGATTACTGGGAGCATTACTTCAACTCTGGGATAATCCCGCATTCCCTGAACGTAGCCCTGGATGTAAATAACCTCGCTCATTTGAGGAAAGCGACCGTCCGCCGCGTCCGTGATGCCTGAAAGATAAATTTCCTCGATGGCTTCATCTTGAATACGCTGCTGCTCTTGATCTCGATCTAATAGATATGTCATTATCTGTTTACCTGACGATTTTAGGTACGGGCGATCGCTGCCCTGCAAAAGTTAGCGATCGCTTTTTAAATTAGTGAGCCTCTTTGTTGCGTTTCAGGTGCGGGCTGCTCTTTCCCTTTGCCTTATAATTATTATAAGCCGTGGTATACCACGGTGTAAAGACCTTTATGTGTATATTTTGTTAAATATTTCCGAGGTATACTATGGATTATGAGCATTAGTGTTTACAAGCAGATGTCAGATCAAAGGTATATGCAGGACGAAAAAACTGGGCGCTTTACCTCCAGTGGTTTACCTGTGGTGGCTAGAAAACCAATTTCAGTAAAGCTGCCACCGGAAATAGATGATGTTGTTAGAAGTATGCCTAATCGAGCAGAGTTTTTAAGAGAAGTAATTACAAAAGCAGTGCTAGAGCGCGAACAGCGGCAGGACTTATCTGCTTAAATGTCAGAGCCAACTATTGCCCAAATGCGATCGCTCTACAGACAATGCCATTGGTTAACAAATGTAGTCTTTCAGCCCATTCATGTTGTTCGGTTAGACGAGCGCACTAGAAATCTGTTTGTTTTGGCGGGAGTTTCTGAATCAATTGAATTACAAATCAGACCCGACGGAGAGTTGCTATGAGCCAAATCGATTACGCATCTATGACGCTAGATCAAGCTAAACGGTACTTCTTAGAAAATCGTCAGAACCAGGAAGCTTTTTTTGCGTATATGGACAAGCTAGAGCAATCGGGACGCGCGATCATAATTGACCCGACCGACCCAGAATCGGAAGCAAAGGCAATCTCCACTATTCAACAAAAACTCGACCTTCACCCCAAGGCAGAATAAGCATTACAGAAGAAGCAATTAGAAACAAAGTGCTTGACGGTCAATAACTTGGCGCACATTTTGGCAGGGCGATCGCGCTAAAAATCTTCGATGTTAACCAATGGTGAACAAAATATTTGGTTGTGTTGCAAAAACTTGGCGAGGACAGAAAACCCCTGTTGCAGGAGTTTAGATTATGCAACCACTCCAAAGATTTGATTGAGGAAGAGAACCCGCTCTTTGACGGCTCCCTTGGGAACTC
>JACCVJ010000470.1 GCA_013698215.1 Tatlockia sp.
TCTTCTATTCTCCATCGCCTTGCATAAAGATCGGCAACGACGTAGGGTGGAAGAATTTGAGGGTCTAGAACTGAGGTAACATAGGCATACCAAGTTTTACCTTGCTTGACTTCGATTAGGCGTAAACCATTAGTGACAAGTTAAGGCTGAAAGTCTTTTGTCAAGAGGCTTTCAAAAAATTGTTGAAAAAAAACTGGTCAGAGCCTCGTTGAAGATCGGGAAAAGGAGCGACAATTAACTTAACGTTTTGTTTTCGCTGCTGTTTGAGAATGCCTAAATCTCGATTTTGGGGGTCAGCAAAATACTTAACGGGGTCTGTTGCCTTACCTTTTTGATGAGCCATCGTAAAATGATAAAGACCACGATAAATCATTTCTAATGAAATCTCATCAAAGGGCAGAGAAAGTTCATTAGCTACGGCATCACCTAAATCTACTAAAACTGAATAAAATAACCAAGTCGCCCAAATTTGTAATTGAATTCCATTGATTGAACCCGTCCATAAATAACTTAAACCCAAGAGTCTTTTTACTGTATTAAAAGCATCTTCAATTCGCCATCTTCGCCGATATAAATCTGCCACTACATAAGGAGGTAAAACATTAGGGTCTAGGACACTGGTTAAATAAGAATGCCATGTTGTTCCAGAACGCACTTCAATTAAACGCAAAGTACTAAACGGAGTCTTTTTTGTGCCAGAACCCAGACGTATCTTTCTGTCCCGTAGCCCATAACTATTCTGTAAATACCTGTTCTACCTTGATTGCTGCTCCCTTTTTTATTCTCGTAATAAAGTCCACTTTTTTATCGATTAATTGTAGCCAAAAATTAAAGTGGTAGAATCCTCTATCCAATAATAGTAAAGTATTTTCTGCAACTAAATTTAGGATATTTTCTTCTAGTTTAGTATCAGCAGCTTTAGGATTTTCTTCAAACCAAATCTCTACAGGTAATCTGGTCATCAAATCAATGACTGTACTCATCTTGCCTGCTAATTGTCCTCTTTGAGCCTCTTCTAAACTTTGTAATTTTCTAAACAACGCCTCCAATGTTGAGCCGTCTACTATCCAAATCTTCTCAAACTTTGATAATGTAAATTGAATACTTTCTGGCAATGGACGTTTATTTCTACTATGCCAAGCTGTTCTTAAACTAGGTAATAAATCTTTAAATACTTTTTCAAAAACTACCGACGGAAATGTCAAAAATCTTTGTGATACTGCTTGTTGACTAACTTTTGTGGGACTACACCACAAAAAACCTTCTCTGGCTAACATTCTTGTCAGTTCTCTAACTCCTGCTACGTCTCGCCACAGTAAGGTTAATACCGCAGCCATCATCAACGGTAAATTCAGTATCCGTTCTCTGAGTCCTAGTTTTCGGTAGTAATTTTCTTGATTTGTAATGGCTGGTGTCAGTAATCTTGAGAGTTGCTCTGTAATTACTTCGTCTTCCACCATTGGTCTGTGTTTCTTTTTGGCGTGGTCTCTATTGTTTTTTTTGCTGGTGGTCATGGCTGGACTCAATCGCTCAGTTACTTGTCTAGATTGAGTTTCCCACCATTTTTGACCACTGCAAATACCACACTTGACTATTTCCCCTTTTCCTTAACTTGTCACCAATGATCGGATAGTGTTTCTCACCGTAAAAAGCATAGTTCATTTGTTGGCGATGGTTATGAAAATAGGTGACTGCCGCCTCTAAGTTATCTTGAATTGCTTTTGGGTGTTCTTGAGACTGGGAGAGTTGCAGCATCTGTTGGTAGAGTTGTGTTGCAGCGCCATTGTTATGCTTACAGCAGTTCTCAATTGGGTAAAACATAGCAACAGCAGTGGGTAAACCATCCAATAATGTCTTGGAGTGTCACCGCAGCGAGAGCATCTGTGATTGCTTGGTCTAACTGTGCATAGGTTCGGGCCGCTCTGGCACGGAGAAACTCTTTGACTTTTGACCAACAGTTTTCAATTGGTGAAAAGTCTGGCGAATAGGGGGACAAATAGATGACTGTTGCTCCTACCGCTTCAATTGCTTCACGAATACCATTAACTTTGTGGGCAGGCAGATTATCCATAACGACACACGCACCCACCCAGAGATTAGGCACTAATATCTGAGTTACATAGGTTTTAAAGGCTAGAGCATCGGTTGCACCAGGAAAAGTAATTTCTCCCACCAACCCTCTTAGTGCCATTGCACCAATTATTGTGAGATTTTGCCCGCGCCCGTAAGGAGCGTGGTTATAGGCGCGGCTGCCTCGGCAAGAACGAGCATAGCGCCGTGTCATCGCCAAATTGGATCCTGTTTCATCAACAAATACTAGGTCTTCCAGTTTCACTTGACCAATTTCATGCCAATACTGAACTCGCAACTGCTGTACCCTTTCAGTTTCTCGCTCCGTTGCGTGCAAAGTTTTTTTTTTCGGGTGAGCTTGAGCTTCAGTACCACTCGTCCCATGGTGGCTCGACTGACTCTGACTCCGATTTTTTCTTCCAGTTGTATCAGTAACTCCTCTAAAGTGGCATCATTTTTTTGCTCTATCAACTTGGCTACCACCATTAATTGCGAAGAATTGAGCTTGGGTTTAGCTCCTCCTCCATGAGGCTTGGGGCTCACTAAACCAGTTTGTTCATAACCTTTAATTAGCTTCCAGACAAAGCTGTAGCTGACGTGGAATCGCGTGGCTGTCTGCTGGATTGACTCAATATCTCTCCTGTTGGTTTCCACAATTTTCTGGCGCAAATCATTTGAGTAAGCTTTCATCCATTTACTAATTAATAATTGGTGGCGATGCCTCTCACTCTATCTCATTCAATCGAGAACTGCTGTAATTGAATCGTACCTAATTTCTGATTGCCTTAACCTGCTAAAAAATCCTCTATTTTTAAGGTAGAAACCATGATTAAAAACGAGCAACAGTATAGTATTACTAAGGTTCAAGTGCAGAAATTCGAGCAAGCACTAGCAAAATTGACTGAATGTTCAGAAGAAATTAAGCAAGATAACTTACTGTTATGGGCAGTTAAAAAGTCAGCCGTGGAAAGTCAGTTAAACGATCTTTAACAGGAAAT
>JACCVJ010000473.1 GCA_013698215.1 Tatlockia sp.
AAACTTCCGCTACAAGCAGGTGCTTCGATTAGTTCAGAAAAGTATCCTAGCACGTCTATTCTATAGTATATTTGTACTACCTAGCTTTTATATTAACTACTACTACTAAATTAATAATTATATTAAATAGTAGTAGTAGGGGCTGTGGAAAATGTGGAAAACTTTTTGTAATGCCTACCAGGCATGGATTGTAACCTTGTTGTGCCTGTGGAAAACCTGTGGATAAAAAATTAAACTTTCTGTAAGCTAATTCCACTTGTCCATAGTTTTCCACAGAAATCCATAGTTTTTCACAGGTTTATTAACAGGTTTTCCACAGAAAATTGCTAGTTTTCCACAGATTAAACTAGCTTTATATTTGTTTACATAAAACTCATAATTGGAATTTATGGTAAATCGTGCGATCGCACTGATAAATTAATGCGATCGCTCAATTGGCATAAAGTTTGCCCCAAACTAGAATCATTGGTGCGTAACTGAGCAATTTTCTCGCAACTGTACATTACTGTTGTGTGATCTTTACCGCCAAATTCTTCCCCTATTTTTGGTAAGCTTAGATCGGTATGTTGGCGCATCAAATACATCCCAATTTGCCTAGCCCAGCTAATTTCTCGCCGCCTAGAAATACTTTTTAAGTCTTCAAGAGAAATTTTAAATTCTTCTGCTATAATATGCAAAACTGTATCTGGTGAAGCTTCAAGATTTTCTAGTGCTGGGTTTAAAACTGGGATTAAGTTTTCTACCGTCATTGGCAATCCAGAAATTGAAATATAAGCAACAGCCCGAATTAAAGCGCCTTCTAGTTCTCTAATATTAGAAATGTAGTTACAGGCAATATATTCAATCACTGTTTTAGGTAAGCGCATATTTTCATACTCTGCTTTTTTTTGCAGAATTGCCATGCGAGTTTCTAAGTCTGGGGTTTGAATATCAGCAATCAAACCCATAGAAAAACGCGAACACAAACGTTCTTGTAAGCGCGGGATTTGGTTAGGTGGGCGATCCGAAGCTATGACTACTTGTTTACCTGCTTCGTACAAGGTATTAAAAGTATGAAAAAACTCCTCTTGAGTCGATTCTTTGCCTTCAATAAATTGAATATCGTCTACTAGCAATACATCAGCAGCACGGTAAATATCCCGAAAGCTTTGAGTGCTATTTTTGCGAATTGAAGCAATTAAATCGTTAGTAAATTTTTCTGTAGAAACATAAAATATATTTGTATTGGGGTTAATGTCCCAACGGTAATGGGCGATCGCCTGCATCAGGTGAGTTTTCCCCAATCCCACACCACCACACAAAAACAAAGGATTAAATTCTCGTCCAGGAGATTCAGCTACAGCCAACGCCGCCGCATGAGCTAAACGGCTGTTAGCGCCAACTACAAAGCGTGAAAATACATATTTCAGGTTAAGTGCTGGAGGTGTAGTGCGATCGCCTTGTAAACCTTTTTCCTGTCCTTCTGGTGCATTGGTAGGTTCGACAAAAGCATTAGTTGCCTGTCCATTAGCTACTGTAAATTGAATTTCTGTTGCACAACCGCGAATATCTTGTACAACATCTGCCAAAGTTTGGATGTAATATTTCTGTAGCCAGTTACGAGCAAAAGGGTTAGGAGTACAGATAACTAAGCAATTATCTTCTAGTTTTTCCGCAATAGCAGTTTTAATCCAAGTTTCAAAAGTAGGACGGCTCAATTGTACCTGTAAGCGTTCCAATACCTGACTCCAAAGAGTCTCAAGGCTAAGATCCACTGCTAACTACCCCGCGTCTACTGTCACAATAAGAAATACATATAAGCAACCAATCTAGCAAAAATCAGAGCATTCAATCGGTTTAGTACAAATACTACAGAAATATAGCAATTATTAAGGTCGTAAGTAGCATTAAACACGACTAATAACGCACACTACTACTCATAAAATTATTTTCATAGAGACCTAAAGATAGATGAGAAGTCGCAAGTATTACCCAAACCAAAGTTCCCCAATGCTCTTAACAAAGCCAAACCAACCCTTTTTGTGGCGATCGCATTTTTACTTACTAACCTTACTGTCAATAATGTTTTTGGGTAGTTGTTCTTTACCTAAATTGCCCCAAAATCGTGAAAATACTACACCAGAACCCTTAGTTAATTCAGTAACTCAAGGCGATCGCTCAGTAGATATTAACCCCACCGATCCAAATTTTGTAGTAACAGCAGTTCAAAAAGTCGGTTCGGCGGTTGTGAGAATTAACGCCGCTAGAACAGTTAGTAGCCAAACACCCGATGAATTTGACGATCCGATGATGGGGCGGTTTTTTGGTTCTGTTCCACCTTCTAGGCGCGTAGAACGCGGTACTGGTTCGGGATTTATCGTTAATGCTAACGGGCAAATTTTAACCAATTCTCACGTAGTAAATGGTGCAGATACTGTCAGCGTCACTCTCAAAGATGGTCGGACTTTTAAAGGAGAAGTATTAGGAGAAGATTCAGTTACAGATGTAGCTGTGATCAAGATTGCAGCTAATGATTTACCAGTTATTCCTATAGGCAATTCCGACGGATTGCGACCTGGAGAATGGGTAATTGCGATCGGTAATCCTTTAGGGTTAGATAATACTGTGACGGCGGGAATTGTTAGCGCTACTGATAGATCGAGTAGTGATATCGGAGTATCTGATAAACGAGTTGGCTTTATTCAAACCGATGCAGCGATTAACCCCGGTAATTCTGGCGGGCCATTATTAAACGCTCGTGGTGAAGTTATTGGCATGAATACAGCAATTATTAGTGGCGCTCAAGGTTTGGGTTTTGCTATTCCTATCAATACAGTCCAAGGAATATCTCAGCAAATTATTACTAAAGGGAAAGTAGAACACGCTTATTTAGGCGTTCAGATGTTAACTTTAACTCCAGAAGTCAAGCAACAACTAGATACTCAGTCGCGCGGACGTATCCGCGTAGAAGCAGAAAAAGGGATTTTGTTAGTTCGTGTCGTTCCTAGTTCTCCCGCCGATGACGCTGGTTTACAAGCTGGGGATGTAATTCAATCTATTAATAATCAATCTGTAACTAAAACTGAGCAAGTACAGCAATTAGTAGAACGTAGCAATGTTGGAAGTCAATTAAAAATGGAAGTCCAACGCGGTCAAAAAATCGAGCAAGTATCTGTAAAACTCGAATCCTTACCAACAGCGCGCGATCGCTCTTAATTTATGTCAGAAATCTTAGAAGTTATCCAACTTGGTCATCCCGTCTTGCGTTCTCAAGCTCAAAACGTTGATGATATTCATTCTCCCCAAGTTCAAAACTTAATTAATAACCTTCTACTTACCGTTATCGCTGCTAATGGAGTCGGAATTGCAGCGCCGCAAGTAGCTGTGTGCGATCGCCTATTTATAGTAGCTTCTCGTCCTAGTCCCCGCTATCCCAACACGCCAGAAATGCAGCCTACAGCCATGATTAACCCACAAATTCTAGCCCATTCCCCCGAATTAATCATTGGTTGGGAAGGTTGCTTGAGTATTCCTGGAATTAGGGGATTAGTACCAAGATATCAAGCAATAGAAGTTCA
>JACCVJ010000537.1 GCA_013698215.1 Tatlockia sp.
AACTAAAAGCCCTTTTGGTAATCTAGAATCATCTGAAGCAGTAACGATCGCGCTAATAAAAGCGTACTGCTGATCGTCCTTTACTTTACCAATCTTCCCGTGCAAAGTTGTGTCGCAAGCAGCGATCGCAAACTCCAAATACTTGCCGCGCCCGTAAGTATTCAAGCTATCAATGTTCCCCGGTTCAATATTGCCGATTGAAAAGCAGCCTACTTGTTTGTTAACTCTAAGCAGGTATGGAGTCTCAGGCATTCCGATAATGGCTTTGTTGTGTGTAAATTGCATGATGTTTTTGTGTATTTTGTGAGTGTTTAAAGAGTTGAATAATGCCTATATAATTAATATTTATCTCTAATTATGTAGGCGTTATTTATTGTTAGAAAGGCGTGTCAACTACTACGCGATCGCAAGCGTAACTATTACCCTTTCTAGGAATAGATTTAATGCTACAAATGCTATCATTTAAGTGTTGACATTGATGGCAAAGTAAAGGAAATTCTTCAATCTCTTGATTAATTACTGGGAGCATTACCTCACATCTGGGATAATCGCGCATTCCCTGAACGTATCCCTCGATGTAAGGAACTTCAGCCATTGCTGGAAGCCGACCGTCCGCCGCGTCCGTGATGCCTGAAAGATAAATTTCCTCGATGGCTGCGTACTGCTCTAGACGCTGGTCTTGATCTAAATCGGTGCAATATGTCATTATTTGTTTACCTGACGATTTGGGTACGGGCGATCGCTGCCCCTCGAAAAGATAGCGATCGCCTTTTAAAACTTGTCTTATTCCCATGTTAACACAGGATAAGAGAAAAGGTATTATTGTTTTGAGAATTGTTTACGACTGAGAACCCTGTTAACATTGGGAACAGGAGGATATTTACATGAGCAACCCCAACCCCAATCCGGCGACTCGGTTTCAAAAGTCTGGCAAACCAACACTTAATAAGAAAATCATTGGCGTTCGGCTGTCGCCAGAAATGGATTTTACAGTCCGGTCTGTAGCTGGGGATGATTTAGCTAATTGGATAAGATGCGCGATCGCAGAAAAGTTAGAGCGAGAACAGCAGCAGGATATGTCGGCATGAAGCAGTGGTTACGGTCAAAGCAGAAGGATTAGTGAAAGTTGCCCACATCAGATCAAGCGTTTGCCTCAGTAGTTGTTTGTCAAATGCTCTCAACTTTACTGCGAGACATTGCATTATTTCGCTACGATAGCCAAACAAAAGAAATATATATCCTTGCTGGGGATAACATTCAAGTTACTATTCCGCCAAGTGGCAAATGGGAATTTATCGATGAATAAGCCAAACTACAAACAAATGTCTAAAGAGGATTTAATCGCCTACATCAAATTAAATCGTACTGATGATGAAGCGATTAGAGAATTATTTGTTAATCGTCGCAATCCAAATGCTACAAAATACCCTGCACCGTTAGACGCTGAAACTATACGGATTACAGAAGAAGCAATTAGGAATAAAGTGCTGGGACTGAGCGATCGCGTTTAATTTAATGGGCAGTGTTACTATGAGCCAAATCAATTACGCATCGATGACCTTAGATGAAGCAAAAAGCTACTTTCTAGAGCATCGTAATGACACTGAAGCTTTCCACGCTTACATGGATAAGCTTCATGACTCTGGACGCGCTATCGTAATTGACCCAGCCGATCCAGAATCGGAAGCAAAAGCAATCTCTGCCATCCAACAAAAACTCGACCTTCACCCCCAAGGCTAAATAAATATAGTTTGGTATTGACAAAGCGCCATGCTAACCAACCTCACCAATCTAACTCTCGAACAATTCTGGACTTTGCCAGAAGGAGAGACTGCATACGAATTAGTAGACGGACAAGCCATACCCAAAGTGTCACCTAAATACTTTCATTCCTCGCTGCAAAGAGCAATGCTTAGGCTGTTTGACGCTTGGCGAGAGCTTGATGGACGAATTAGACCAGAGTGGGCAGTCATCCTAGAACGCAATGGCTCCCCTTGGGTTCCTACTCCTGATTTAACCTACATTTCCTATGCTCGTTTACCTAAAAGTTGGAGACGCAATGAAGCTTGCCCAATACCCTGCGATTTAGCGATTGAGATTATTTCCCCAGACCAAACATTCAAGCAACTGGCAGACAAAGCCCTTGACTATATTAAGGCTGGGGTATTGAGGGTGTGGGTTATAGATCCTGAAGCTTTTAGCATTACAGTTTTCTTCCCAGATGGGGTACGCTCCTCAAACTCTTTGGATACAAAAATTATCGATGCGCTGCTGCCTGGTTTAGAACTAACACCAAAAGTTATTTTTGAGGAAGCAGAACTACTTTGACGCAATTAAGATGCGATCGCGCTTTATCGCCCCAGTTTTATCCAATCCCGCCCTGCTCTCTCAGCAGCTTCAGCCGAATAGTAAAGCTTCCGTTCTCCAAAAACAACCCCACCAGAACTAATGACCCGAAACTGCCAGCAGTGGGATTCAGT
>JACCVJ010000544.1 GCA_013698215.1 Tatlockia sp.
ATGCCTATTTAGTAACCGATGAACAAGGCATAATTCAAGAAGCAAACCACATAGCAGCGACTACATTAAACGTTCCGCAGCGCTTTTTAATAGGCAAGCCCTTAGTAATATTTATAGCTGAAGAAAAAAGGCAATTATTTCATGACCAACTTACAGAGTTGCCAGAAGCTGACAATAAAACTAGATTAAAATTCCGGCTTTTACCGCGAAATCTCCAGCCTTTTAATGCCGAATTGTTAGTATCTAAAATTAGTGATTGGGAAGGAAATGTAATCGGATTAAGGGTATGTATCTACGATATTGAAGATAAGCTGCAATTACAACCAAAAAATTCAACAATTACAAAATCCGCCCTCAATCCTCAAAAACAGACTTACTTAAAAGGTGAGATTATCCCGATTAAGTCTCAAGTTATTTGGCAAGTTTGCAAAGGATTAGTCAAACTTTCTACGGTGGGTGAAAATGGGGAAGAAGTATTGGTCGGTTTGATAGGTACTGATATGATTTTTGGTGCAAACTTAACTCGCTTGCAAACTTATCAAGCTACAGCTTTATCAGAAGTCCAATTAGTAAGTATTCCTTGGGCGGAAATAGATAGTTATCATAGTGTAGATCAAAATACGATCGCCCAAATTAATCAGCGCTTGCAGCAAACAGAGGCGCTTTTAGCAATTTCTGGACAGCGCCGAGTAAAAGACCGTTTTTACCAGCTTTTACAGTTATTAAAACAAGAAATTGGTCAGAAAGTAGAGTCAGGAACTCGCTTAAATATTCGTTTTACTCATCAAGATTTTGCCGACGCTTGTTCTACAACGAGGGTTACTATTACTCGGTTAATAGGAAAGCTGCAAAAAGAAGGAGAAATTAAAGTTGACTCTAAAAATCATTTAATTTTGTTAGAGCAAAATTCTAGAAACTTAAAGTCAGCTTAACTTCGGTGATAGCGCATTCCTGGCAACTGCGAGACTAATCCCATAAGTTCTAGTTGCAATAAAGCACTAGAAACTTCGCCAACAGACTGATTAGTTTGCTGTACAATTAGATCCATTGGCATAGCAACATCGGCGATCGCTTCCCATACCTGTTTGAGTTCTGGTGCTAAATTTATCTCCAACAACTCTAATTGCTGCGGTGGTGGGTCAAAATCAAGTTGAGGCATCGCACCAAGCATTTTTAGTAGATAATCAATGCCGAGGATGATTGTACCGCCATTGCTAATTAGTTCTAAACAGCCATGCGATCGCTCGTTATCCAAACTTCCCGGCAAAACATACACATCTCGACAAAAATCATTAGCAAATCTGGCTGTAATTAACGCCCCCGATCTAGTTGGTGCTTCGATAACTATTACCGCCCTACTCATTCCGGCAATAATTCGGTTGCGTTGAGGAAAATGAGGGCGATCGGGTGGTGTTTTGGCGCTGTACTCGCTGACAACTAATCCTTGAGACAAAATTTGCTGATAAAGTTCTTTGTTGCGTGCCGGATATACGACATCAACCCCCGTACCTAATACCGCGATCGTTCTACCTCCAGCTTCAAGAGTGCCTAAGTGCGCGTCAGTATCAATCCCTTCTGCCATCCCTGAAACCACCGTAAAGCCGCTTTTAGCTAGGGCTGTGCTGATTTTTCTCGTCCAGCGCTTGCCGTATTCTGACGGATGACGAGTACCCACAATTCCCACTAGGGGAACAGCACCTTGATTTTCAGCTACTTCTACTTTGCCTCGATAGTATAAAACAGGCGGAGGACTAGCGGTTTCCAGGAGTAATCGGGGATAAATATCTGTTTGGTTTGGAGTCCAAAAATTAGGATTTTGCGCTTGGTGCTGTAAAAATAATTTTTCAGGATCTATACTCGACTTTTGCAGTACAATTTCGCCAATGGTTTGCAATCCCAACCCTTCCACCTGCAATAGTTGCTCCCTTGAAGCTGACCAAGCGGCGGCTAACGTCCCAAAATGCTGTTGCAAGCGTTTAATCAAAATGGAACCAATGCCGTTAATCTGCGTCCATGCTATCCAAAAAGCTTGTTCTTCTACCAATTTATCCTCTTTTCCTGGGCTAATTGCGATCGCATCGAAAACACAAATACTCTTAAATACTTCATAATTATCAATAACTTTCAAGGTTATACTTAAAATAATTTTATTTTTTGAGATTTTAACAGTTCTTATTACCCATCAATGAGTTTAGATAGAAAGCAAAGCCGCTTACTAGCACTACAAATACGACTTACTTCCGCTTTGTCTCAACTTTAATAACAATTTAATTGGTGCATTATTTTGCAGGCTACCAAAATGCGATCGCCACTAAAAAACCATGATGTTAATTTGATAAAACAGACTAAAAAAAGTAAGTCCAAAAGGCTCCATCATCAAACACGCAGTATATTTTGTGTATCATTATTTACATTAATTAGTGTTTTTTATGCTACAGCTTCAACTATATTATCTAGCAGTCTAGAAAAAATAGAGAAACAAGACTCTAAGCAATTAGTTGTAGGAGTTACGGGGGTTTTTACTCAAAATATTGAAGATTTTAGCAATCGCCATCTTGATTGGTCAGCTTGGGATGATACTTACAATTTTATTATTGATGGAAATCAACAATATATTAATTCAAACTTGACTAACGAAGAAATTGCCTTTTTAGACATGAATTTAGTAATTTATATTAACTCGAACGGCAAAATAATTTATGGTACGGGGTTCGATCTAAATAATAAACAAAAAACTAGAATACCTGGAACAATTAGCAAAAGTATCGAGCCAAACAATATTTTGTTGCAGCCCTCTAATCCAAATAAAAGTTTAACGGGGATAGTGGCAATACCCGAAGGTTTGATGCGAATTTCTTCTCAACCAATTTTAAATAGCCAAGGTGAAGGAACACCAAGGGGAAGATTAATTTTTGGGCGGTATATAGATACTAAAATAACCGCTAAATTAGCTAAAGCAACCCGTTTATCGTTGACAATGCAAGCTTTAAATGACAATAATTTATCTTCAGATTTACAAATTGCTCGTGCAAATCTATCCGCAAAAAACCCAATTTTTGTTAAATCGTTAAGTAAAGAAGTTATCGCTGGGTACGCTTTATTAAGTGATATTTACGGTCAGCCAGCAGCAATAATACGGGTAAATAATTCTAGAGATACTTATAATATTCAAACTAAAAAAAGCTTAAGTTACCTTCTAATAGCCCTGTGCATTATTGGATTATTATTTGGTGCGATCGCTCTACCAATGTTAGAACGTTTGTTATTATTTTATTACGAACGACAGGAGCGAGAAAAACGCTATCTTGCAGTGGTTACTCAAGCTTCTGAAGGGATTATTTTAGTTGATGCTGGTAGCAAGAGTTTTATTGAGGCTAACAAGGCTTTACTTGATTTGCTGGGCTTTTCTTGGCAAGAATTGCAGCAAAAAACGCTTTATGACGTTATAGTAGGCGATCGCCAGCAAATTGATAATGCTATTAATAATATTGCCGAAACTAATGTTCCTGTGGGCGGTGAATGGCAGTTTTATCATAAGTATCATTTGCCCATTGATGTCGAATTTAGCGCAAATGCGATCGCCTACGAAGAAAAAGACGCTTTGTGTATTGTGCTTCGAGATATTAGAATTCGCAAACAAGCTGAAACTACTCTACGAGAAAGCGAAAAACGTCTATCTTGGCAAGCTACCCACGATCCCTTGACAGAATTATTAAATAGACGTGCTTTTGAGCAAAGTTTGGAACAAGCTTTATTATCTACTAAAAGTTCGCAACCACAACATATTTTGTGTTACTTAGACCTCGATCGCTTTAAAGTTGTCAATGATACTTGTGGTCATATAGCAGGCGATGAATTGTTAAAACAAGTTAGCAATTTATTTCAAATCAGCTTGCGAAAAACTGACACATTAGCGCGTTTAGGCGGAGATGAATTTGGAATTTTACTTTACAGTTGCCCCCTAGATCGAGCCGTAGAAATTGCTGATACTTTAAGAGAGCGTGTTTCTCAATTTACTTTTTCCTGGCGCAACCAAACATTTTCTATTGGTGTAAGTATTGGCATAGCTGCTATTAATGATAGTTTTGAAAATATAGATATGGCTTTAAGTGCAGCCGATAGCGCTTGTTATACTGCTAAAAAGAAGGGTAGGAACCAAGTACATATTTATAATAATAGTGAAAGTGAATTAGTACAAAGATTAACTGAGACGCAGTGGGGGTTAATTATTCCTCAAGCACTCTTAAATGATCATTTCCGCCTTTGCTATCAAAAAATTGTCCCAATTGAAAATAGCAATATAAAACAAGAACATTATGAAGTTCTTTTACGTTTAGAAGACAAAAGTGGTAATATCATACTACCAATGGAGTTTTTACCCGCCGCCGAAAGATACAATTTGATGCAACAGATTGATCGGTGGGTAATTGCTACGCTTTTTGCTCATTTAGAGCAGCAATATCAAACAGTTTGGGAATCCTGCCCTATTGAAACTTTACCAAATTTGTATGCAGTAAATTTATCTGGAGCTAGTATTAACGACGCTCAGTTTTTTGCCTTTGTGCAACAACAATTTGCCAGGACAAATATTCCTCCAGAAATTATTTGTTTTGAAATTACAGAAACCATCGCCATAACAAATTTAAATAAAGCGGCGGAATTGATTAATAAGTTAAAACTAATTGGCTGTCGATTTGCCTTGGATGATTTTGGCAGTGGAATGTCATCTTTTGCGTATCTCAAAGCTTTACCTGTAGATTATGTAAAAATTGATGGGGCTTTTATTCAAGAAATTACAGAAAATGCGATCGCCCTAGAAATGGTAGAGTCTATTAAACGCATTGCAGCAGTGATGGGAATCCAAACCATTGCAGAGTTTGTTGAAACTGAGGAAATTTACCAAAAACTTCAAGCTCTTGGGGTAGATTATGCCCAAGGCTACGCCATTGCTAAACCCTGCGCCTTAGATATCAGCAGCCAAAAAAGTAACATCTCTAGTTAAAATCTAAAAGCAATCGTGAAGGTGTTTTTAACTATGGATTTGAGATTACGTCAAGTAGAACCGGATGACGTAGGCACTTTGTTTAGTTTGATCCAAGCGCTGGCGGAGTACGAAAAGTTAGCTAGAGCGGTTACTGGAAATGTAGAAGCTTTGCAGGAACATTTGTTTGGTTCCCATCCTTACGTTGAGGCAATAATTGCCGAGTATGCTGGAGAAACCGCCGGATTTGCCCTATTTTTTCCCAATTATTCCACATTTCTCACTCAGCCAGGAATGTATTTAGAAGACTTATTTGTTTTACCTAAGTACCGCCGTAAAGGCATTGGTCAAGAGATTTTAGGTTATTTAGCCAACCTTGCGCTAAAGCGCGGCTATGGAAGATTAGAGTGGAGCGTTTTAGATTGGAATAGAGATGCGATCGCCTTTTACGAGCAGATGGGAGCAGAAGTGCTACCAGACTGGCGCATTTGCCGAGTTACAGGGGAATTACTAAGTCAGTTATCAACTAAGGGGAGGAATAAACCTTGATTATTTGGGTAAATGAACAAATTGATCCATCGGGAATGATTCATGCTTGCATAGCTTGCCAGGATGAAGTACAGGCAAAAGATTGTCATGACTCTTTTGCTAATAATTTAACCGATGGGCAAAAAGCCGCCGGATGGGTAGCAAATATGCGAACCGTAGCAACCTGGGATGAAGTACCAGTTAATGCTTTGAAATTAGACTAATTGTTAGTTCCGTGCTTAGGCGGACGCGGAATGGGATGATCAATTGGGCCTAAAATTTGATTAATTTGTCGCAACTGTTCCGCCGTACCCATACAAATTAGCAAGTCTCCCGCCATTAAAATAGTTTCCGCCGTCGGCCCACCGATCAAGCTCCCATCAACCCGACGAATAGCTAGTACCAAAGCCCCCGACTGACTCCGCAACCTTGCTTCTTTTAGGGATTGACCAATACAAGGACAAACCGCCGGATCTAGACGGTATTCTTCCATATACAACTCTCGATCGGCTCCCGTGAGGATACCATCGACAAAATCCATTACTTGAGGTCTGAGTGCCGCCGCAGCCATCCTTTTACCACCAGTGATGTAGGGAGAAACCACAGCGTCGGCTCCTGCCCGTTGCAGCTTCTGCAACGCTTCTCTGTTACTCGCGCGGGCGATCGCCCGAATGTTGGGATTTAAAGTTTTTGCCGACAGCACGGTATACAAATTTTCAGCATCGGAAGGCAACGCCGCAACCAACCCTACTGCCCTTTCAATGCCAACTTTGTGCAGAGTTTCATCTAAGGTAGCATCTCCTTGAACTGCAATATGTCCCAATTGCTGCGCCATTTGAATTGAAGCAATATTTAAGTCAACAGTGACAAATAAAACTCCCTCCGCAGCAAATTCTAAAGCCACTTGTTGCCCGATGCGTCCGCAACCACAGATAATATAATGTCCTGTAAGTGATTCCATTGCCCGCTGTTGTTGCCTAAGTCTAATTCCTTCTTGAAAGTAACCTCCAATTAGAGCTTCTGTAAAACGATTAACAATATAACCAATCGTAACCACTCCCATTAAGATCAGGGAGATAGTAAACAAACGTCCCCGGTTGCCTAAAGGGTTAATCTCCCCAAAACCAACAGTAGCAAGAGTAATCACGGTCATGTAAGCCGCATCTTCCCACGTCCATCCTTCTACCAGCCAGTACCACAAAGTGCCAATTAGAAAGACACAGCCAAGGGCTACAGCACCAGCAAATAACTCTTTTTGGATGCGGTGATATTTTTGCTCGAAGGTTGAGTACACAAGTGTTTGCCGTCGCGGTTAGCTTTGTTGGATTATACGAGATTGCTTTATGTAATAAGTAAAGGTATGGTTTGAGCAACCTTAAAAATTCTAGAGTCAAATTCAGCCGACTTTAGTTTTAGGCGATCGCCAAATTTCTGGGTAAATATCGCTAGTTGAATCAAATCAAACAAAAGTTTTAGTTGCCAGCGATTAAACTTGATAAAAATAAATAACCATTTAAGGGGTAATTAATGAGTATAGATTTAGTTGAAAATCTTTCGTTGCCCGCCGAATCTGCCCCCGTGCTGGGTAGTACCTACGATCCCACTAGCTTCAACGAATCGGTAATGACTACCTACGGGCGCTTTCCCTTAGCCTTAGAAAGGGGCGCAGGCTGCAAGGTTTGGGACACTCAAGGACGGGAATATCTAGACTTTGTAGCGGGGATTGCTACTTGTACCCTAGGACACGCTCACAGCGCCTTGGTTGAAACAGTAACACGGCAAATTAAAACTCTGCATCATGTTTCCAACTTGTACTATATTCCCGTTCAAGGTCAATTGGCGAAAAAGTTAATCGATACTTCTTGCGCGGAGCGGGTGTTTTTCTGCAATTCTGGCGCAGAAGCAAATGAAGGTGCGATTAAACTTGCCCGTAAGTACGCCCATACAGTAAAAAAAATTGATGAGCCAATTATTTTAACTGCCAAAGATAGCTTTCACGGACGCACTTTAGCAACTATTACAGCTACGGGGCAGCCAAAGTACCAAAAAGATTTTAGTCCTTTAGTTCCTGGTTTTCATTACGTCCCGTACAACGATATCAAAGCTGTAGAAACGGCAATCACTGAACTAGATTCAGGCGATCGCGGTGTGGCGGCAATTTTGATAGAACCCTTGCAGGGAGAGGGGGGCGTACGTCCGGGAAATCGCGCTTATTTCCAACGTCTCCGCGATATTTGCGACGAAACGGGCATTTTATTGATGCTTGATGAGGTGCAAGTAGGTGTAGGGAGAACTGGCAAACTATGGGGTTACGAAAACTTAGGTATTGAGCCAGATGTCTTTACCAGTGCTAAAGGTTTGGGCGGTGGTATCCCGATTGGGGCTGTGCTGTGTAAGTCTTTTTGCGATGTCTTTACCCCTGGCGATCATGCTAGTACCTTTGGGGGCAATCCCTTTGCGTGTGCGGCGGCGCTATGTGTCCTAGAAACTATAGAAGGCGACTTCTTGCTCCAAAATGTCATTGAGCGGGGCGAACAACTAAGAACTGGCTTGCAAGCCTTGGCTGCGAAATACTCAAATATTGTTGTAGAGGTGCGCGGTTGGGGTTTAATTAATGGCATGGAACTAGCTCAAAATATTCCCTTAACTTCTAGCGATGTAGTTAAGGCGGCGATGGATGAAGGCTTATTGCTTGTTCCTGCTGGGCCTAAAGTTATTCGTTTTGTGCCACCATTGATTGTTTCTGAGTCTGAGGTCAACATGGCTTTACAGGCTGTAGAACGGGCGATGAAAGTTTTGGTTTAGTGAGCGATCGCGCTTTATTATTTCTCAAAATTTTCAGGAAAATAATTAAGAGGGAATTGTAGCCTTCTTAATTGTTTTTTTTGTACTGTCAAAATACAAACATAGGCTAGATGCAAATACTTGATGAATTTATTAGCTTTGTAGCCTTTGTTTTTGGCAACAGTTAAAAAATAGCCTAGAATCTTATCAATAATACTTAGATAAATTAATAAATTATTCTAGGATAGTTATTTTCCATAAATATACCTTCTAATATGTCCTGTCTAATTGTTAAAGAGGATACCTGTTTTCAACTAAATAACTTTTATCTCGTCGTCCAATTACATTTAGGTAAATTTTCTGATGTAAATTATTACCAAGTCACCATTCAAGAAATTGGAACCGATCTCAACCTAAATTTTAAGAAGCCAGGTTTACTGCGTATTGGCGATGTGAATGGCGGACTTAGCTGCGAATTGCAGTTGCGCCACGCACTTAAAGAAAATAGCGCAATATCTGAACTTCTTACTTTTGGCATAGAAGAAGTAGAACTATTTTTAAACATTTCTAAGGAGGGTGGTTTAGAAGAAAGCTTTAATTACCCAAACTTAATTCAACAAACTGACTTTATACTTGAAAATCATCTAACAAAGAGTAACCCTACTAACAAACTAAACCCAAATCAAACAATTAATAATGACAAGGTTGTACTAAATACTGAAAGCTACTTTGATGGTGATTGGGAAGAAACCGAAAACTATGACTATTTAGAAGATGACTCCGCAGGACTTCCTAACATCTCACCCAATTCAAAACTAATTTTACTAAGTTATCTGCCAACAGAAGGACAAACTTTAGATATTTGGTTACAGAAAAAACACAGCTACGAATTAGCTTTGGAAGTAACTAATCAAGTTTGCCAATTATTTCAGAAAGCTTATCAGCAAGACTGGTGCTTTTTTCAAGTAATCCCTCAATTTATTCAAGTTAATTCGACAATCAAATTTTTTGATTTAACTAATGCTCGTCTTGTCGGTGAAAAGGTTGTATCTGTTATAGAGACTGAGTATTGCGCTCCAGAAATTGCTTTTGATTGTCCGGTTAGTGTAGGAATGAGTGCTTATATTGTAGGTGTTTTGCTCTACCAGGCTATTTACCAACAATTGCCCAATACTAAG
>JACCVJ010000553.1 GCA_013698215.1 Tatlockia sp.
AACGTTTCTGTATCTGCTGAAACATAATATAATTATTTAATCTACTCTTTAATTTCTCAATTAAAGCTATATCTTTGTACTGTTAGAACAGCTTATATTATTAAGAGTTAAGACGATAACCAATCCCATAAACTGTTTCAATAATTTCAGTCAAACTTCCGGCTACTCTTAGTTTTTTTCTTAAGTTTGTAATATGAGTTTTAATTGTTTCTTCACCAGAGGAGTTGTCAAACTCCCATAATTTGTCCATTAATGCCGAACGAGTTAAAACCTGTGTTGGGTTTCTTAAAAAATACTCTAATAGCATATATTCTTTAGGAGTTAAAGACAGAACTATATCTCGATAGGTTATTTTATGTTTACCTGGGTCTAGGTGCAAATCTCCATAAACTAAAGTTGGTTGGTAAGTTTCTAAACTTCTTCTTGATAAAGCTCTAATTCGTGCGGCTAATTCTTCTAATTCAAAAGGTTTAACTAAATAATCATCCGCCCCAGCATCAAGTCCAATTATTTTGTCATTGGTTGTATCTCGCGCGGTTAACATCAAAATTGGAGTTTGGCATTTAGCAGATCGCAAGCGCTGACATAAAGTAATTCCGTCTAATTTGGGTAGCATTAAATCTAACAAAATTAAATCGTAATTATCTGCTTGAGCATATTGCCAACCTTCCATACCATCCCGTGCTATCTCAACAACATGATGTTGGTGTTTTAAATCTTCTGCTAACGGTTTGGCAATGCGATCGTCATCTTCAATGATTAAGATTCTCATAGAGTTCAATATGTGCAATTTTTACCATTACTATTTTGGCTAAATAGTAATGGTAAGCGAATATATCTCATTGTTACTTATCAGGGATCTTAAAATTTTTTTATTCAATTGGAAGTTAGGCAAACCTCCGATGATTCAAGCTTATGTAAATAACCAAGCTTAGGATTACAGAGAGAAAAAGCATACTTGTTCCCACCGTACCCCAACCACAGCCACCATTTGCTAATGGTTGTGATAATAAATCGCCCGCAGATGCTCCCAGGGGACGAGTCCAGATGTATGCTATCCAAAATGCTAAGATTGCATTCATTCGGAAGTAATAATAACTAATTGCTACGAGCGCAATTAAAACGCCAAATACCAGTGTTGAAAGTGCGTAACCTAGTTGTAACTTCTCTGCTATAAGGTCTCCGGTTGCCGTACCTAATGCAAATGTAAATAAAATAGCCGCCCAATAGAACAGCTCTCTTTTAACTGTATTGATGGAGTGCATCGCTAAGGTTTTTTCATTGAAGTACCAAGTCGCAAAAATTGCCACCAAAATAATACTAAAAGCTATGGTAGTTGTAATTAAGCTAATTCCAAAATCGTCTATTAATCTATCTGTAATTAGCGTACCCGTTATACTCATCAAAACAACTACAATCCAGTAGCTTGCTGGAACATAATGTTTAAGCCTAAACTGGTTGAAAAGTGCGATCGCTAACACGCCACTCATAATATAGGATGTACCACTTAAACCAAGATTCAGGGTTGTTGACAAATAATCTGCTGCTGTTTCACCTACCGTAGTCGCCAAAACTTTAATAATCCAGAAAGTACCTGTAACTTCTGGAACTCTGTTTAACATTTTTATCATGATATTTGCCTATTTAATTTGTTTAGACTAATTATTAATCCTCAGCCGGACTCTCGTCTGGCGTTTACAGACTTCTATTCTTTTATAGATCGCAAAAGTTAAGAACTTGGAAAGATTGTTCGACGAGCGGATAAGCTACTCTAAAAGTTTGCAGATTATACTTTTTAGACATAAATAGTCTAAGTGACTGCGCGTTTTTTGTAATAATTTGTGATAAATATTTTTTCTTGCACCATAATGTTCTCGGCAAAATAAGTAAATCTTTCCAAGTTCTTGACATTTATCATTTAAAGTTACCTGTAGGTAACGTCTTAACCTGCCAAGCTTCCTACTAGGTATAAATAATCACCTACGAAAGCTTGCTTTTTTGAGAAGTAGGCTTTCTAGCATATATCGGCAGAAAGTTTACTTGTAGATGCAAGATATTACTCCCTAAACCTTTTTGTAGTCCTAGCTTTTAGCTAGGATTTTTTATTTGACAGACTAAAACTTAGTTAAATAAAAGAATTGAGATTTTAAGATAGGCAAAGTAATTTTTTGTTAATTAATAGTAATCTTTCCAAGTTCTTAACTATTTTCATTTATGGTTGCAACACGTAATTTTGTTCGCTATTACGTATATCCGTTACTCGCCCTCGGAGAACAGTTAGTGCGCGATCGCTATTTTCCTTTTGTTATTACAAACTGTCTTTAGAAATAGGTTAATTTTTATGTCTAAGTTTTTACAGAAGCGATCGCTTCTATCTCTAGGCTTACCTTTAATAATTTCAGGAGTAAGCTTGCCTGCTTTAGCTCAAGTAACTCTGCTCAAAAACCCCCTAGATAATTTATCTGCACAAGAAAAATTGTCCCTGCGTCAAGGTAAACCTGTAGTAAGCGGCGAAAATGGAGACTACACTGCCCGGATTTTGCTTAATGCTACTCCCTCTCAAGTGTGGGCAGTTATTACTGATTACAACAATTACTCCCGCTTCATGCCTAATGTTACTGCTAGTTCTGTTACAGAGTCCAATGGCAACAAACACATTTTCGAGGAAGTTAATCGCTTCCACGTTGCTCCTCTAATTAACGTTACTGAATATACCCGCCTAGCCATAACGGAAACACCTCAAAGCAGTCTCCAATTTCAAATGGTAAAAGGCAAGCTCAAGCAATTGCAAGGTAGCTGGAACATCCAGCCTGTCTCTAATCTTGGTACTCCTACTACTCAGGTGCTGCTAACTCACAAAATGCAAGCTCAACCCAAGTCTAAAACCTCCAAAAGTATGTTTTATAGCTTATTTCGCCGCCATGTAGAAGCGACGGTGAAGGCTGTGCGGCAAGAAGTTAGCCGACGCAGTAGTTAAGGTTAATGAGAACAAATTTGCTAGATAATTCCTCCAAGGCAAAAGTATTTTGGCAGTGGGGTGTTGTATTAGGTTTAGCTGGATTATTCTTACTTTGGTTTACTCAGCCTTGTTTAGCTCAAAGTTTGCCAATTGAACCAAGCCAAGTAGTGCCTACAATTACTCAACCAGGACTAACGCAGCCGCAAGAACTAGAAGCATTTTTAGACAAGTTTTTTGCCCAAAAGATGGCAGAATTACATATTCCGGGTGTGGCGATTTCTGTCGTCAAAGATGGCAAAAGCTTTTTTAGCAAAGGTTACGGTTACGCTGACTTAGAGAAGAAAGTACCTGTCGATCCTGATAAAACTTTGTTTCGTCTTGCTTCAGTTTCTAAACTGTTCGCCACTACAGCAGTGATGCAACTAGCCGAGCAAGGTAAAATCAACTTGCATGATGACGTAAATCAGTATCTGACAAGTTTTCAACTCCAAGAAAATTATCCGGCTTCAGTAACTTTTGACAATTTACTGACTCACACGGCGGGTTTTGATGAAAAGTTTATTGGTATAGCTGCC
This sequence comes from Tatlockia sp., assembly GCA_013698215.1. Taxonomy (GTDB): domain Bacteria; phylum Cyanobacteriota; class Cyanobacteriia; order Cyanobacteriales; family Chroococcidiopsidaceae; genus Aliterella. Next base: position 3,535 of record JACCVJ010000553.1, read on the forward strand.
CGAAAAGTATCTGACCTTTTACCATTAAAAGATTACTTGGCGCAACAAATGCCTGCCCGTTTCATGCCGCCAGGGAAAGTTATTAGCTATTCCAATTACGGCATCGCCCTATTAGGTTATTTGGTAGAAAAGCTTGGCAATGTTCCTTTTGCTCAATATATTAACGAGCATATTTTGCAACCCTTGAATATGTATCAAAGCAGCTTTCACCAGCCCCTAACACCTCAATTAGCTGCCAATCTTGCGGTCGGGTACAAGTACAAACAAGGTAGCTATCAACCTTTGCCGTCTTACTACATCAATGACGCTCCGGCGGGCGCACTCAAAGCTACGGCTAGTGATATATCTCACTTTGCGATCGCTCACCTCGCCAACGGTCGCTACAGGCAGGTAAAAATTCTCGAAGAAAGTACCGCCCGGCAAATGCACGCATTACACTTTACTCATCATCCGCGTTTACCAGGTTGGGCTTACGGCTTTTCCGAGCGATTCCAAAATAATCTCCGAGCAATTGAACACGGCGGCACAGATCCGGGATTTGCTAGTTTATTATTTTTACTACCAGAACAGCAAATTGGATTATTTGTTGCGTACAACAACGAACAAGACGAGTTGCGCGAACAACTTATTAGCCAATTTCTTGATCGCTATTATCCAGTGCGATCGCCAAAATCTCCCCAACCAAAGTTAGACTTTCAGAAGCGGGCTAATTATTTTGCGGGCAGTTATCGCTATATTCGCTATCCTCACTCCACAATTGAAAAGTTAGCCCCAGTGTTGCTACAAGCGCCAACATCTACGCCAGAATTGCAAATCAAAGCTAGAGGTGAAGGTGTTTTGGTGTTAGAACCAAGCAGCTATAGAAGCGATCGCTCTCCTCGACGCGCTTTAAAAAAAGTAGGTTCGATCCTAGAAACTGCTATATCAAAACCGCAAGCCGCAACTAAGAAAAATAAAACTTTAACTCAAAAACAAAATACATTGGTAGAAATTGAACCGTTATTGTTTCAATTATCTAACGGTAAGTATGTTGCTTTTGATGAAGACGATCGCGGGCAAATAGTGCGTATGTTTATTGGCGCAGATGCTTTTGAAAAATTAGCTTGGTACGAAACTAATACTTTTCAATTTAGCTTATTTGCATTGTGCATAATAACTTTTATCTACTCTATTGCAAGTTGGTTGAGGGGCTACTCTATTGACTTTAGGCACAAGTATCTCTGGCACTCATTACGCCCAAAACGCAAAATTCAGTCTTTAGTGATCAGGCTTGGCTCTATCTTACCTGTAATAATTAGTGTTCTTAATCTATCTTTTTTAATTGGTGTGCTGTTTATTGTCTTATCAAGTAATTTATACGAGTTTGCCTATAGGTTGCCTTCAACCATAGTCTTTCTACTTTATGTTCCAATTGTGACCTCTGGGTTAACAGTTATTTTATCTATTTTTATAGCGGTAACTTGGCAAGATAAAAATTTTTCAATTATGAAAAAGCTACATTGCTTGCCAATTGTATTAGTTAACTGGGGCTTCATTTTATTTTTATCATACTGGAATCTACTAGGATTTAAGTTCTAATTGTAGATTGGCACTCTTCATCACCAGTCGCTTTTTAATTTTTTCTAATCAAACTTTTTTTACTTAAATATTTTTTATATTTTTGACTTTTTATACATGAGTTAATTAAATCATCTTCAAATTTAATTAAAAAGCCGGGAACTTTTTGGCAATTACAAAATTCGGTAAAATTTTCATGCTTCGCTAAATCTTTCCAAGTTCTTAACTTTCCCTTGATAGTCTCAAATCACAACTTTGGAGAACAGCAAGATGACGATAGCCCCGCAGCAAGCAGAAGTAACAATGAGTAAAGTTCCAAAAATAACTGCATTTTTCTGGGTGATGAAAATCTGTGCAACTACTTTAGGAGAGACGGCAGGAGACCTTTTATCAATGACGTTGAAAGTAGGCTACGCCGTTAGTTCTACTATATTAATAGGGATGTTTATAGTCAGTCTTCTGATTCAATTGAAAGCAAAAAGCTATAACCCATTACTTTACTGGACTGTCATCCTTGCAACCAGCACCGCAGGGACAACAATGTCAGATTATATGGACCGCACTTTAGGTCTCGGTTATGCTGTAGGGTCTACGATTTTAGTTACGATTCTCTTAGC
>JACCVJ010000608.1 GCA_013698215.1 Tatlockia sp.
AGATTGTATCAATGTTAGATACAAATTGCGATCCTGATGTGGTAGATGTTCCCATTCCTGCTAACGATGATGCGATTCGCTCCATTAAGTTGATAGTAGGTAAGTTGGCTGATGCGATTTATGAAGGGCATCACGGTCAAGTCCCCGAAGAAGGAGACTACCCAGACTACGATGGCGCAGAAGACTTTGAGGATGAGGAAAGCGGATATACAGATTCGTTACCTCCCAATGACGAAGAAGCCGGAGCATAGCTTTAGTGGGAAAATTCAATTGGTGATTAATTTAAGGTTTGAAACTCTAGGAATTTAGGGAATTGAACGCGAGATTAATTTTTGAATGATTTGGTAAGTGTTTTAGGGCAAACTTTGAGTTTGCCTTAAAGCCCTTGAAGCACAAAGATAACTGTAATTCAAGTAGGGATTAAGGCAAGATGGCGGACATATCTGCACAAGCTGTCAAACAACTGCGCGAAAAAACTGGCGCGGGGATGATGGACTGTAAAAAAGCACTAAAAGAAACTGACGGCGACCTCACCCAAGCAATGGACTGGCTGCGGAAAAAGGGGATGGCTTCGGCGGCAAATAAAGGTACAAGGGTTGCCGCCGAGGGCTTGGTAGACAGTTACATTCACACGGGCGGTAGAGTCGGCGTACTTGTAGAAGTAAACTGCGAGACGGACTTTGTAGCGCGTGGAGATGCGTTTAAAAAACTGGTACAAGATATTGCCAAGCAAGTAGCAGCTTGTCCTAATGTTGAGTATGTTTCTGTCGCAGACATCCCCGCCGAAATTTCTGAAAAAGAAAAAGAAATTGAGATGGGTAAGGATGATTTGGGCAATAAGCCAGCAAATATCAAAGAAAAAATCGTTCAAGGTCGAATTGAAAAGCGCTTGAAAGAAATGACTTTGATGGATCAGCCCTTTATCCGCGATCAAAGTATTACTGTAGAAGAATTGGTAAAACAAAGTATTGCGACTTTAGGCGAAAACATTAAAGTCCGCCGCTTTGCTCGGTTTGTATTGGGTGAAGGCATTGAAAAGCAAGAAAGCAACTTTGCTGATGAAGTAGCCGCACAAATGGGCAAAAACTAATTTTCAAAGGCTGATGGCTCGGTGTTTTAGGCAGGTCAAGCACGAATTAAGGCTGACCTGTCTTTATTTTGAGTAGCTATTTTACAATATAAAAAGTACAAATGTACCTAAGTCTAGCTTGGCGCTGTGGTAGTTATGGTTGAACAAATTAATCGGGATATTGCGGCGCTAGAAGAAAAGGTAAAAGTAATCGCCACAGAACTTGAAAATGCTTATATTAGTTATCTCACTGCTTTGGGGCAAGGGGTGTCAAAACAGCTAATGTTGGCAACGTATCACCTGTGTACTCAGGGATACCCACAAGAGTTTGTTAGGTTGACAATGAGCCAAAGACAGCAGTTGCAGCAAGAGATTCGTCAATTGACACAGCAAGCCGCCGCCCAGTTGCTCAGGCATACTCAAGCGGAGGATAGTTTAGAGTTTTCTTTTTTGGCAGAAGCAGAAACAGTACCAATTAGCATTTGTGACCCTGCAACGTTGATGAAATGGCAGTTTCAAGTAGAAAATGCGATCGCACATACGCTCAAAACTCTCTCTAGCAAAACTAATAGCGTTCTCCAGAAAGCGGAAATATTACCAAACAACTTACCCCTTGCGCCCTTGCTAGAAGCGGCTACCAGTGCCTCCGACGGTGCGCCGGAAATGATGAGCGGCTCATCGCCAAATCTATTAAACTTATTAATAGAAACCGATAGCGATAGCGAGTCCCCTGAATCTCATGTTACTCACATTATTGCTATTCATCTGCGACTAATAGAGATTGAATTTGCCGATACTACCGTTCGGGCTAAACGCAATCAAATTCGTAGTATATCGGGGAAAGTAGGCAAGCTAGAGCGCGAGTATCAAAAAAAGCAGCGCGAAAGAGATGTAGCCCAAGCTGAAGCCGCCTGGCGCGCAAGTTGGTTTGAATCCTAGTTTTAAAGTTTGAACATCAATGTACATTACTGACTCACCCGATTGGTTGCGCTTGCAAAAAGCCTTAGCAGTAGAGGCAGAAAGGGGCTTTGTTGACCTGATGGGGAAACAGTACCGTTTTAGTGAGTTTCTCAGTCTCAGCTTTGGTAAATCGCCGGATGGGTTGCCTTTTGAGGAGCGCCAACGCTGGCAATCAATGGCATTAGAATTTGCCAACTATCCCCAACTAACTCATGAGGAACGCCAGAGTTTAGTAGCTACAACGCGCCGATATATTTATAATACTTTTCAGGCTACACCGGGAGAAGAGCAGCCTTACACACCCAAGGTGAAGTTAGCAAAAACAACTCCTTTAGCGGCGGAAATAAATGAACGCCTCATTCCCACTCTTGACCAATCTTTGACTAGCTTGCCCGAAATTGGAGCTAGGAGAGCAAGTTATTTAACTCGTTTGGGCTTGTCTACGGTGCGAGATGTGCTGTTTTACTATCCCCGCGACCATATTGATTACGCTCGTCAGGTTAATATTCGGGAATTGGCGGAGGGCGAAACGGTAACAATTGTCGGTAGAGTTCATCGTTGCAGTTGCTTTAGCAGTCCTCGCAATCCTAAGTTGACGATTTTGGAAGTAATTTTAAAAGACAATACCGGACAAATTAAACTCAATCGTTTTTTTGCTGGTAGTCGTTACTCAAATCGCGGTTGGCACGAACAGCAAAAACGCCGCTATCCAGTTGATGCAACGGTTGCGGCTTCAGGATTAGTTAAAAAAAATAAGTATGGCGTAACTTTAGAAGACCTAGAATTAGAAGTTTTGGCTAGTCCCGGAGATGGGATTGATTCGCTAACTATTGGGCGGGTAGTGCCGATATACGCGCTTACTGAGGGGGTGAGTGCAGATATGGTCAGACAAGCAGTAATTGCGGCTTTGCCTTGCGCTAGTCAATTAAAAGACCCGTTACCTGCGGCTTTACGCAAGCATTACGAGCTAGATAAATTGAGTAATGCGATCGCAAATATTCATTTTCCCGCCGATGACACTGCTTTAGCTGTTGCTAGGAGACGGTTAGTTTTTGATGAATTTTTTTACCTGCAACTAGGTTTGTTGCAACGCCAATACAGAGCGAAACAAGTTCAAACTAGCGCTATTATTGCTCGAACTGGGCAGCTAATTGAGCAGTTTTACGAAGTATTGCCTTTTAAAATGACGGGCGCTCAATCGCGGGTAATTAACGATGTTCTCAACGAT
>JACCVJ010000623.1 GCA_013698215.1 Tatlockia sp.
GATAAACTACTGGTGCAAATAGCTGAAGCTGAAAATTCCTCCCAAACAGAACATCTGCACCAAAAATTGCTGGAATTAGAGCAAGCTTGGTCTAGATCGGCTTTAGCCTTAGCTGACTTAATAGAACTACACCAATTAAACATTTAACCACTAACAAACATAGGTGGAAAACATAGAAAACTAGCTTGTGCCATAAGCGATTTGCCACAGCGCAGCGCCGTGAGGGTTCCAGTTGCAGAACGTCTTAGCTAGACAATCAAGGGATTTCCAGAAAAAATATTTCAGCAACAGCAGAATGAGACTTTCAAACCCTTGAAATCAATCCGCCAATGGAGCGGCTACTACTCAGAACTCCAGAAACTTGATGCGCCAATATCTACAGCGAATAGTATTGTAGAGATACAAAAAAGCCAAATAGTTAGATTAAGCTTTTGTCCCTTCTTTTTCCCTACCGCTTCATATTCATCTGTAGCAACAATCCATGTATTGACGATAAAAGCTTTACATCTTTCTTCCGGTTCCCAGTACCAATCATCCCCCGTTAAAACTTTTGGATCGACTGTTGTTCCTCTAGTTTTAGCAGTTAGCCCAATAGCACTAAAAAGGACGGAAGCCCCAGCAAATAAACAAACAAGCACTTTCACAACAACCTGGCAAACATTATTTGCAGAGTCGTCCGGTAGATTGAGGGCGAACCTCAATAGAAGTGCCGAAAATCCAAGGAAGGCACTAAGTTTGGTATCCAGCCTATTAAGGCTATTGCTCTGATCTGAAACTAGAGATTTTGTGTAATCGTATATCAATTGAATATTAGATTTTTTTTCCATGAGTAATCAAAGCGAAAGTAACAAAAGTCAACCAGAACCCCAAGCTAATCAGCAGCCATCTTCTCCCCAGCCACCCGTAAACAAAACTCCTCCTGCAAAGCCAGGTCAGACTAAGCACATGATGTTTGACGGTGCTGAGTACATTGATAAGAACGAGCGCGCTGAGTTTTGATTTTCAAACGATAATTCAATCCTCCCTCCGTAGCGTCAGGGGATCGACTTGTTGTTGATTTTGTATACCAGCGTCTAGGTCGTCATAGTTTGGTTTCCCGACATGAGACAACATTGATAAAGACGCGATCGCTCCCCTGACTTGTTCGGGGCGTACTTCTAAGTATTTTTGCAATTCATCTAGGGTGCGGTGTCCTGACACTTCCTGTATGACCCGTAAGGGGATTCCGGTATCGCTCATCATTGTCAAGGCGGTGCGGCGGAACGAATGGGTACTCGCGCCATCAATCCCTACTTCGAGGCAGGCAGAGCGTAATATCCGTGCTGCGGAATCTGGGTTAATGTGTCCCTTGCCGTGACGACCGGGGAAAAGAAACCATTGATAGGATGGCGGGTTGTAGTCAACTAACAAATTTCGCAGATCCTCGCCTACGGGAATTGTGCGCGTCGCCAATTTGCCTTTGGTGTTACCTTTACGAAGGATTAGTTCCGGGCGCACAAGCCTTTTCAAGTCGTAGACATCACCGCGACGAAGGGTGCAGGCTTCAGCAATCCGACAGGCAGTGTACAGGCAGATGCCGAACAGGGTGCGATCTCGGTTGCTAGTTAGCCCCTGACTAAATAGCAACTGGATTTCTTCGGTGGTGAGAATCTTCGCTCTCCCGTGTCGGTCAATTTTCATCCCGCGCCGCAACAATTCTAGAGTTTAATTCATAGCCTACCGAAGAATTGAGTCCTTGTTTACTGCTTAAGAGCTTTTTCGACTTAAACATCTAAATGTTTAAACTCTTAGACGTTTAGATGTCTAGACATTTAAACGCTAGAAGGCTAAAATTAGCAGTATCACTATTTATTGAAGCGATGATAGTAACTGTTGCTTCATTCAAAGGAGGAGTGGGCAAGACCACGACCGCACTCCACCTGGCTGCTTACTTGCAAACCTTAGCGCCGACGCTGCTAGTTGACGGCGACTTGAACCGCTCTGCCTTAGACTGGGCAGCAAGGGGTAATCTGCCGTTTAAGGTAATTGACGAAAAAGCCGCCGTTAAGTTTGCCCGCCAGTACGAACATATAGTTATCGATACTCCGGCTCGTCCCGCGACGGAAGAATTGAAAACTATTGCAACTGGCTGCGACTTGTTGGTGCTACCGACCTCACCGGATGCTCTCGCAATGGGAGCAATGCTGCAAATGGTGGATGCGCTTCATGAGTTGAACGCTAACTACAAGATTTTGCTGACTCTAATTCCTCCACACCCCAGCCGGGTTGGGGAAGAGGCAAAGCAATCTTTACAAAAGGCAGGTTTACCAGTTTTTAAGTCTGGAATTAGGCGCTATGCCGTTTTCCAACGTGCAGCCCTAGAGGGAGTACCAGTAAATCAAGTTAAGGGCGATTCAAAGGCAGGTATCGCATGGCGATGTTACTGCGAAATCGGCTTGGAGATTTTGTCATGAGTAACAAGGGTAGCAGCAGTGGCAGCCGATTTGATGATTTATTTGGTGCGGCTAGAACTAGCTCAATTGAGCCGGAGCCGAAATCACAACCGATTGAAAAGCCTCCAGTCCGCAAAACTAAGAGTACCGATCCTGACTACATTCGTACTACAGTTTATTTACCTAAGCAACTGCATAAGCAACTTAAGTCAGCAGCCGCGGACGAAGAAACAGAGATGAGCGACATCATGACGCTTGCGATTGCCCAATATCTTGAGGAGCGCAGGGGAAAGCAACACTAAAACATTTAGACATCCAAATGTTTAGATGTTTAGACATTTAAACGCTAAGTTGATGAAAATTACAACCTTAGCGGTACGTTTCTGCTCCAATGCTCATTTACTCCCACGACTGCTTCTTGAGCAGCGATGACATCTGCGAAATAGTGGTGAATTTGTGCAGAGCTAGTGGAAATACTAAAATTAATCGCAGTAAAAGTGAAAGTAAAGTTATGAGCAGCAAAGTTACAGACAAATCTTATTTGCGGTTTGAATCCAACATTGTTTGGTTACGTGATATTAATAATATGCCTTATGTAAGAGAGCATTTTAACCAATGTTGCAGCAGAAGAAAGGGCAAGCTTAAGTACGGAACTCATGAAGTTGTTGGCTACGCAGAATTAGAAAAAGATGCTCCTAACACTGGTACAAATGGATGTTTTGCCAGACGAGTCTTCTGGCTTGCAGAACACGATCGTGTTAATCAACCTAATGGAACTTATAAGACAGGATGCCCTATTGAAGCTGTAGACCCCCTAACTATTGCTCCTAAAGTTTTAGGTCAAAGGACACCAAGAGCTTGGGGAGAAGCACTGCCATCAAATAATGATTAGTTCAATAGGTAAAGGTAGCGAAACTGCATCCAAGTGCAACGTAACGTCTACAAACATTACCCTGCAAAGCTTTCCGCGTGACCATTCATCACAAACTTACCTTGAGCCTAGCTGAAGCCAGCGCCCTCGCTGGAATTTCCCGCCAGAGACTACGCCAGGCTATCAAAGACGGTACACTCACCGCGCAGATTATTGGTAGGGGCTACCGTGTGAAGCGCACCGACCTGGAAGACTATGTTGACAGTCTTTGACAACCAGCTTTTGGTCTAGATGATTGTCTGGGGTATTAGAAGGGCAACTTGCAACCTGTTTGTAATCCTGTCGGCAACAATCCTTCCAAGGCATACTCAGCCGCGGCATCAGGATAGTAAGTTGTAATCGGCAAGCGAATTGTCTGGGTAGAGCCAATGTGCATTTCACTAAGCCAGTAAGCCTGAGCTGCCAAAATTCCGGGTCTAGTGTCTCCCCGTTGTCGTCGTACAGTAATTGGACGCGGAACAAAGTTAGTTCCCCCTTTTATTTCTGTCTTCCCTGTAGTCATCAGAGCAACTTCGTTATCGAGACGAGACCATCCCCAGCCTCTGCGGGGATTTTCCCATGTTTGAGCTTGCTCATTCCACTGTCCTGTTCGTGTATATCCAGACTTCAGAATTTCTACTGCATCTAGTTTTTGGATTCCTGCTTGCCTTAATTCTGGTATCAATTCATCTAACAACTCAAGTTCATCTGCTTGAAAATTCCCATCTCGGTGAATAACTAAATGATGAAGTTGAGTTTGATTTCTCTCCTCGTAAAGGTTGACCAGTTCAAAAAGAATGCGACGTAAAGCTGAGATATCAAAAGTTTCCCGGTGAGCTTGAAAAGTAGCTGGAAACCAACCAATAACCCGACCCTGCGGACTTACAATAAAAGCTGCTACACCAACAGCTACACCATCTTTGCGACCGATATCTAAACCAAGAAAAGCCTGTACTTCCCCTGGCATATGACGGAGTTGCCAGGGACAGTAACCCAATTTTCCCAAAATCCCCAGCAGGAGGTTATGTCCTGTACTGCTGTTAAATCCAGACCGGAATGTACTTCCCTCAATTGCTTGGGAAGGCAACATAAGCTTAACAAACTCCCGTTTGAAGATGGGATAGGGATCTGGTTTCGGTGAGTTAATAAATTTTTCTTGGTCGGGTACAAATATTAGCGCTAATTCGTATTGATTTAAATCTCGGCACTTTCTTTGAATCTCTAAGATATTTCCCAACGGGTAGGAGCGGTATTCCTGAATCTCAAACTTAATTTGAAAATCTCGGACGAAATCGGTAAACCTTTTACACCACCTTTGAAAATCTTGAAGTGAAACGTTACTTGTGTCTGGAAAAAAAACAACTGTTTTTATTTGATTGGGTTTTTCTAATAACTGTTTTTTTCCTAATCCTTGGGTCGGGTATCCGCAAAAATTACCTCCTCCAAAGTCCAGATTATTTTTATGTTGTTCAGCAAAGTTTCTTTGAATCTCTGGAGAAGGGCAGTATGGCGTTGTGTTAAAAGTGATTTTTTCAGTTAGGAGTAAGAGTCCTCCAGAGTTATTGAGCCGCTCAATTTCCTGTATTGCTGCCTTAAATCGGGTGTCAATCGACCAAACTTGAGCATTAAATACTCTAGCCTCAATGTCATCTTTAGTAAAAGTCTTTTTAAGTAACTGAGGGATATGGGGGTAGATTTTATCTATTCCTTTTGAACCATAATTAACGCGGATAGCAGGAGTTTCTGGGGGAATTTCATCGAGAACTTGTACATCCACTTCTCCTTTACGACGATGATATTCCAGTAGGCTGATATTGCCTAAGTCACTTTGAACTTCCGCTACTGTGAATTCTGCCAATCCCACATAGCGACAAGTCTTGCCATCATACGTGTGAACTAGGGGCTGGTTTGGAATGATGGTTGATAGAGCGCGCTGCTCTAATGTGGAGCGGCTTTGATACTCGTTGCTATAGTCGATGGAAAGAAACACATAGTTTTTGGTGTCAATACGCAGATCCCATTTAAGAAATCTCTGCGCTTCAATTTCCTCGGAAATCCCTACTGTTTATAAAAAAGCCTCTCGCTTATAGGCATCCACCCTCAAACCCTGACTGCGAAAGTGAGCGCTCACGCATTGATTCAAAATCTGCTCTAACTGACGACGATACCGTCGGGTTGTGATGTCTATCGATAGAACTGACAAAATCTCAAAAGAACTGTCGCTTGTTAGCTGGTAAGGACTTAGCAGGCTAAACTCTGTTGTGTCTGCCACTACAGGCGTTCTAGTTTCCCAACGCAGACGATTGGCTAACTTGCCCAGCTCTGCTGCTAACCCGTCAGGAGCGATTGCTCCTTTTAAGTCCACTCGATGAAGATAGAACGAAAGTGTCGAAATTGGGTTTACAGATTGACAGCTAAGTTCAGAAATTACCATTCTTTCTCCATCAGGAGCGAAAAAATTACGACAGCAGTTGAAAATCAACAAACGTACAAAAGTTGAAAATCAACAAACGTACAAAAGATTTTAACGCTACTTCTGCTATACCTCCAACGTAATTTCACTAATAAATTTGCCTGTAGTTACTATCGTCGCCAAACCACTTTAGTGAATGGACATTAGTTTATCAATGATTGTCTCTCAGTTTGTGCCGCCCCGTCACCCATTGGCTAGTTTGAGAGGATTAGAAGAGGCATACCGCAACACTTGGCTACTATCCACATCGGAACTTGCTCAACTGCTCAAGCTTTCTCCCAAGACTGTACGCTCAAAAGGTGAGCAATTTGAGGATGCTGGCTTTGTCTTCACTAGGGCTAAAACTCGGAAGCGGGAAGAGGTGGCTTGGAAAATCAGTAAGGCGCGGGGAGTGATTAGAGGTCTAGCGGCGGGTGAGCTTACACTTGCCACCACTTAGAGGCTCGCTGCTCCGAACCCAGCCTTTGCCAATTATATATAAATTGATGGGTATGTTAAGTTTGTTGCTTCAACAAGCTAGCAAGTATAAGCAATGGGTACTCTAACTATAACTATCCTTCTAATCACTGCATTCTTCGCACTTTTTGCACTACTCTATGTCAGTATTCGGTATGAGGAGCTTGAGAAGAGATTTCGTCTTCTAGCTGAAAGTCAGAGAAATTTATCAGAAAGCCAAATAGGTTTAGCTGATAGTCAGAGAGATTTATCAGAAAGCCAGATATTTTTAGCTGAAGACTTTAAAGCACTATCGAAGGACTTTCAAGACATAGTTAATGACCATAAAGATTTACGGAAAAAGTACGAATTTATAGCCAAAGCTCAACAACAACAAGCTATAGCCAATCTGCAAAGACAACTTTGTACGTTAATGGGTGGAAACCAAGTAACTGCTAACGAGCTGATTGAAATTGAGAAAACAGCCAATCCTGGAAGAGTAGAGGATTGGTATCTGAAAAAGGTGATTTTTGACTTGCAACGCAATGAATATAAGCACAGCCGTTAAGCGACATGACTCTGCGACAATCCCATTAAGACATCAGTACAACAAAACTAACCTGATGTTACGTCGCTCCTAAGAACCCCTTTCAAGTTGAATCGTGTGGGCTATTCCTACAAGTCCGGCTCTAGCTGCTTGTAGATGTGCCAGTACATCGTCGATCTTGTTGTCATAAAAAGTTGGTTCTGCCGACGATGGTAGTTTGCGCGTTGCTCGTGGCTGATACGCTTGACATCTTGAAGCCAACTTTTTAGCTGTTCAATGGGGATATCTTCACCATTCATTTCAACCTACCACTGTCCCTAACTCGACTAACTGCCGCTCCAGCACTGTCACCGTGTCATCTAGAGCAGCGTTCGCTCCCTTGACGTTACCTGGGTCAGATTTGCGCCGCTCCCTAGCACCAAGCATCAAGGCTTTTAGCTTTCTTAACTGGAATGCTTGAATTTTACGGTTGTTGCCGACAAAATACCAACACGCTAACCACCGCGCTCCTTACAGATTTATCGCTGTGGGATGAACAGCAGTGACTTGGGAGAAGCGCTTAAAGTCGTCGGTATTGAATGTCAAGATATCAGTCACACCATGAACGAGCATTGCAGCGACAAGTCGGGCATCGTGAACCTTGACTCCCATGACACTATAAGTCACAACAAGTCGTCGCCATTCCAGATGAACTGCCTCGCTATCAGGCAAGAAAGTTAAGTAACTTTCTATTACCTTCGCCCGTAGGTCCGTTTCCTCAACGGACAACCCAAATCCACTACGCGCTGTTATCGGTCGCGTACATACGTTCCAAAATTCTGCTAAATTTTGTGACGTGTAACAGACTTCGAGAGAGCCTGTGAGCAAAGAGTATATGACATCACGAACTAAAGCGTGATTGGGATCGTTTGGGGCAACAAACCGTAACAGAATGTTTGTATCTGCCATGTAAGGCATTAGTCATGATTCCCATATATGCTTTCACGAGTAAACGCTTCTGGTGGCAAGACTGGGATTAAATCTGCTCTTTCAGCTAAGGCTTTCATATCTGCTGCCCACTTTTCTGGATCAAACGGTTGCCGCTTGCCTTGTAAGACTGGCTGTTTCTGTGTGTGTGATGCTGCTAAAACATCCTTTTCGATTAATTGACGAATGTATCCGGCTCGATCGCCGCCTTGCTGACGAATTCGTTCATCAAGGAGCGATAGCAGGTGCTTGGGGATTCCAGTAACCTCAATTGTGTTGTTATCCATTTCGTCCTGAGCGTCAATACTTGAACTATAGAACCTAACTACGTAATAGCAGTTTTGTAGCAATATAGCAGCAACAAAGAAGGACACCATCGCCCATGCGCGATCAAACTATCATCGATAGCTCTGCTACCCTTTGCTCCACACCATGATTCGGTCGTCAAGAGGGGTAGTTGATGGCAATCAAAGCAAAAATCAATTGAATTTTCTGACTATGAAGACTGAATCACCAACACCTCCCTGCTGTCTAACCTTTTTAAGTCTCTGCTACCTATGAGCAATTCGCCAAATCGCAATAAGCATCTGCCCAAGCTATCTCGGTGAGTAAGCGAAGTATAGGATTGATGTGGCAGTTGGCTCTAAGAGCAGGTTCAGTTAGCTGGGACTCTCTTGTTTTCAGTTCTTGAAATACTTCTTTGAATGCTTTTTGTTGTGCTGGGTCTACTCCTATCAGAAGCTCGTGAAACCAAAACAATTTCTCTAGTAGTGGTCTTGATGAGCGGAAACTTAAGAAATCAAAAACTTCCTTAACAATCAAGCGGTGCATTTCTAGGTCAATAGAATTTCTAAATAACTGAAATTTATGACGAAGGTTAAATTGATTTTCTATGCTTTCATAATGGTTAATTTTCTGGTTTCCTGTAACATATTCATTACAAAACTTGTCTAATAATTCATGACAGCTAATCAAATTGTTTTTTCCTTGAATTAATTCAACAAAATGCTCTAGGGTCGTGATAATGACCAGCTTAGTAGTTGGATTACTATCTAATGATTTAATACATTCATCTAAATATTTATTGGTCAACTCATAATGATTGGGGGTGATTTTGTCAGTCATGTATATGTTGTAGGTAAGAAATATCTTCCAAAACCACTGATGTAAAAGCTTTAGCCGTTGGTTTTTAGCACGGTTGGCACGACGAGATAGCTCTTTGGGGCTATATCTAGCTACTCTTGCTTCACACTCTTTCACCAATACAGGATTGGTGTCAGATCGATGGGCAAACTGGGCGCGAACCGGGACAGTTTCACCCGAAGACTTTCGCCGAGGGTGTGCCTCTCGATAAGTGACTGGTCCTTTACAATTAGGACAAATTAGTCCCAAGTTTAGAAAATCTCCGTGAGTGCAATCTTTAGCACTAAATAGTTGTCCTCCGTATTTAATTGATGCCGCGTATTCCATAGGAAAAATTAAGGGTTTTAGAGTTTCAGAATTAGGAAAATTGGTTTTTAACTTCTTTAAAGTCTTAATGCGCCCTTGAGATAGTTACTTCCTTAGCTCTGGTGGTAGCATCCAGAGAGTGCATTTAGAATTTTTGTCTTCTTGGCACTTGAGAATCCGATCTATATTCCATTTCACTAAATTACGTCCCAAGACATTAGTGGAATCATTGTACTTAAGATTCATCACCCACCAGCTACCGCCAGCACCAACCAACGCTGCCACCAATAGAGCCACAAGCGGCGAAAACCACTCCGTCACTTTGATCCAAGTAGTATTTCGTTGCAGAGCAACTAGCGCCGTATTCGCCCCGTTAATTTGGGATAGCGCCGTCTCCAACCCCTTCTGTGACTGCCCTATCCGCTCTAACAAAGCCTTCAAAACCTGTTCATTATTTTTGCTATTTGATTCCACCCGTTCTCCCCATACCGTCAACAGCCTTTGGAGTAGAACAGCTTCCCTTACCATCACCCTAGATTGACTTAATACCTCTGCATTTGCCTCAGCTATCGCCGACGTACTCGCCATCCCAGCCTTTTTCATATCTGCAACAACCGATATTCCCACTTGAGTCAGACTATTAATCAGATTTTTAGCTTGCTCGTTGCTCACCTGATGATTTGATTGACTTGACTGCTCAATAAGATGCCGCTCCGTACTAATCCCACCCAAGATATCCTCACATAACTGCACAGTATACTCCACCGCACCAATATACAAAAACAGCACATCATCATCCGGCAAATTCAACCGCCTCGCTGTCCGCATAATATTTGCTTTATGTTCAGCAGTCATCCGAGTAATAATGCCATCTAAATAATTATCATCAATAAAAGTCATTCACCCAACCCCAAATACTTACCCGCTTTCTTCACCTCATCAGTCATATCCATCAGCCAACGATAAGCTCTAGTGCGTTGGCTGCGCTGTAAAATAGTATTCTCTGCATCTACCGCCGTGCGAAAAGGTAAATCGTTATCCTCAATCACATCCCAAGAAGTCCAAAACATCTCTTGCAGATTTAACTCTATCCCCCCAAGCTGCTCAAAAACCTTCTTTCTAGTCTGCGAGGCATCGTAGCGGCTAAAAGTGTGAGGCTCACCAAATAGCAGATTTTTCACTACCACATAATCAGCTTTATTCCCACAAAGTTCAACTACATCCTTCAATGCACTCACGGAACTACGAGTCTTACCCAATACATGAACAATCGTGACGCGATAGCCTGATTCTTCTGCCACATTAAGCAAATCTAATTCCCGAATCAAACTTGTAAACGCATCCCTAGACCTAGCAGGCAGATCCACCAGCATCAAATCTTTGTACTCTCCCAGAGTATCAATTAGATAATCCGCTTCACCTCGTACTGTAAAATCAACCCGTTCCACAGCATCCGGTTCTCCATCCAATAGCCCAACCCCTTTATCACCCACGCGCTTATAACAGCGATATAAGTCAGCATTGCTAGTATCTGAATCAATCGCTTGACAGCCTATTGACTCATAGCGATAAATATCCAACAATAAGCGGGCGACCGCCGACTTACCTACACCACCCTTATCGCCATAAATAAAGACTAATCGTTTGAGAGTAGAACTTACGGACTTATCTTCTTTAGCTGCCATAATATAATTCACCCACTACAACTCATCGTTACTAGGAATATCCGCAAACTTACCCCGAACAACCGACTTAAATTTAGCTGCCGATTTTGTGTCCGGCTTAATATCTGATTTAGTCTCAGCTTTAGTATCTGCTTCAATATCTAAACTGGTATCTAATTCAATTTTAGTATCTGGCTTAACATCTGATACTACTAAATCTTCAGCCGTTTGAGTCAATAGCTTTCCTGAACTTACTGGAGCCGTCTCCGCCGGACGTTTCTTCCCCTTCGCTTCAGCCAAGTATTGCTTCAGCGTCGCTCCTTTAATACTGATTCCTTCCTCCGTAAGAATAGCTGCAACTTCCTCATAGGTATAACCGCGCCTCAAAGCTTTAGTAATCGTCGGCTTAAATTTAGATATCGCCTCTCTTAGAGTCATCCCCTGTTTAGGCTTAGGTATAATTCGAGCTTCCACCTTCTCTAAAATCGACTTAAACTGTGATTCATCAATATCAAGAACCGTTTGCTTGGCAGGCATACAACCACCCATTTACATAGGCAAAGTTTAGCGAAATTAGCCCCATTGGTAAACTAATAATGGTAAAGATAAATTAAGACTTGCCCAAAGCGATCGCCCGACCACAGCCAGCGCCGTTTCTACCCGCCAGCTTATTGCTTTCCCAGTAGTAATAGTAGTAGCACCGCCCCGGAGCTACTGTTAGATTATGAGTGAGTGTTTTAAAGTCTTGACTTACTCCACAATTTTGCCCCTAACGGGGTCGCTGCGCTCAAAATTGTTCCGCTCGCCCTCCGGGGGCAGTCCCCATCCCTGATAGGGAAGCATAGAATTAGTATAGCTGCTGGGAAAGAAAAAAGCATGGCATACGGGATTTGTAGGATTCAAAAGCTCAAGGCTGGGTCGGTGGGTAGGTCGGCTAAACACACTAGCCGTAAATACGACACGCCCAACGCCGACCCAGAAAAACAACATATCCGCATTATTGGGCAACCCGACAGCCCCAACATCCCAGACCTAGAAACTCTGGTTCGGCAGCACATAGGCGAACAGACGATTCGGAAGAATGCAGTCCTAGCGGTGGAGTTTCTATTAACAGCCAGCCCCGAATACTTTCGACCAGATGACCCTGCTAGAGCAGGATACTACGAAGAGCAGAGATTAGAAGATTTCCAGCAGTCTGCCTGCCAGTGGCTAGTCAATAGATATGGCGAGCGCATTGTTAGAGCCGAACTGCATCTAGACGAATCCACACCACACATTCACGCCTATATGGTTCCACTAGATGAGAAAGGGAAGCTCAACTGTAGAGCCTTACTTGGTGGTAGTCGCTATCGACTGTCCGAACTGCAAGATGACTTTGCCCAAGCTATGGCGACCTTAGGACTAGAACGCGGCATCAAAGGCAGTAAAGCCAAGCATACAGAAATTAGCAAGTATTATGCTGCGGTCAACTCTGCACCTGATGCTTGTCTAGATGTCGCCTCAATGCAGCAACTTGTCGCAGATCGGCAACGAGCAATTAAGAGTAGCGCCCAGATGGAGCAGACTGCTAAGGCACTTGCTCTAAAGTTAGAAAGCAAAAAGCAACGAGTTATTGAACTAGAACGCATTGCCAAAGAGCAAGCGCAAACAGCACAGTTATGGCAGAGTAAATATCTTGACTTCGCTAACAAAGTGCGGGACATTCCCCTTGAACAAGTTGCCTATGAATTAGGTCTAGAACCCGACCCCAAAGATAAACATAAGTGGCAGCATGAAAACAACATTATCAATATCACTGGTAGCAAGTTTTATGATTGGCAGCACCTCAAAGGGGGTGGGGGTGCAATAGACTTAGTGATGCACGTAAATCAGTGTGACTTTAAACAAGCAATAGCGTGGTTAAATGACAACTTGGGAGAATCAGCAACGCTTGAAGCTGTGTCTTATCAAACAAGAGTTATTATCCAAACCGAACAGCTACAACCATTCGTTGCCCCAACGCCAGACGCAGATAAATGGCAGCAAGTTAAAACCTATCTCACGCGCGAACGCCGACTGCCTAGCAGCTTGGTAGATAATCTACATCAACAGGGCTTGATTTACGCAGATGACAAGCAAAATGCTGTGTTTCTTCGCCGCAACTTGAACGAGCAAATAATTACTGGTGCAACGCTACGAGGCACAACCGGAGCTAACAACACATTTAAAGGTTTAGCGCTGGGGTCTAAACGAAGTAACGGCTGGTTTCACTTTAAGAAAGGAGGACAATCAAACGAGCCAATTGCACGAGTAGTATTGGTCGAGTCGCCAATTGATGCGATGTCATTTGCTGTGTTAGACCGCACTGAATCTCGCCAGACAATTTATTTGTCTACTGATGGCGCAGGGCAAGTTCCTCTAGAGTTTTTACGGCAGCTACCAAATAAATCAGTCATTGTTGCTTACGACAATGACAATTCAGGTAATTTAATGACACTTAATGTAATGAAGCAGTTACCCAACTGTGTCCGCAAACTTCCAAAAGCTAATGACTGGAATGAGGAGCTAAAGAATATGTTTAATCTAGAGCAGCAACAACAGCCAGAAGTCGAACGAAAACAGAGCAAAGGATTTAGTCGTTAGAACTCGTGCTTAACTGTGTCAGTTGCCTAAATTGTCTAGCCCACTAGAATAATGCTCTGACTACGACCAAGAAAATTAGTTGCACCTATCTCGATTGGAGTCAAAATATGGGTCTTGACGTTTACCTGAAGCGATTTGAGAACTACGCTGCATCACAACGGCTCAAAGCCGAGTACGAACGACGAATGGATCTCGCTTGGGAGCAAATGGCTAATCGCCGAAATGACGATGAAATTTCCTCTCAAGAGGAAGAAATTTATTGGCAGCAATGTCAAAAAATTGCCCGCACAATTGGACTAGATTCAAATGGAGAAGACCCACTTGTTCAAACAATAAGACTTCCTTCGCACAAGTACCCCGACCACAAATTTAAAATTGGCTACTTCTACAGTTCTAACAATGACTCTGGCATCAATCGCATTTTGAGTGATGCCATTGGCATAGATTTACATAGCATCTTCAACCCGCTAGCCGAAGAAGATTTTCAACCGGATTGGGCTAAGGCGCGTGATATTTGTCTCAAAGCGATTACTGACTTTACTACTCATATCGAGCAACATCCTTATGGTGTAGTGCCACTAACGTTCGACCCTTATATTTCCCCAACTCAAGCCCAGATAACAAGCAAAGCTTTGGCACTGCAAAAGTTAGTGGCAATGAAGGAGCAAAGAACCGACACACAACCGAATAATTTTGGCGGCTGGGCTGGAGATTTTTTCTTAACAGAACCTTTAGAAGTTCTCGCAGTTATACCTGGAACTGCCGGGTTTTTAGAGCGCCCGGATCTCCCTTGTTTCTATATAGTGTTTCAGCACAAACATCTAGATTTCTACTTGCAAGCCTTAGAAGTAGTCTTAGAAACAATTGAATATGTCCTAGAACAACCAGATATTGATAAGTATTATTTGGATTGGTCTAGCTGATACCAAAGGGCTGCGACCAGCAACCCAACAATCATTAAAAGCGCCTCTGTAAACAGGGCGCTTTTAATTTGTTTGCTAATTAAACTGCTAGGTTAGATTAACTTTCATTACCTCTCCTAAATGCAGGCGCAAGCGTTCCAGCGCCCTGACTTCTATTTGGTGTACGCCCTGCCTGCTGATGCCAAGTAACGCACCAACTTGAGCAAACGTCAGTGCTTGACCATCTATCAATCCATAACGCAGCACTATCACTTGTCGGTACTTCGGCTTGAGCCGCCTAAGTAGTGCCTCTAAATCGACGGCAAAACCCTCTTGCATAATTAACAACTCTTCTGGGGTAGAGCTGGAAGACGGCAGCAAGTCTCCTATTTCAACATCTTGGTCATCCCCCAGGCGTACATTCAATGACTGTGGTTGTCGCGCCCACTTCAAGCATTTTGTTACCTGCAAAGACGTTAGTTCTAGTTCTACTGCTAGCTCAGTGATGTTGGGAGTACGCCCTAACTGTAGGGACAACTGCCTGCTTGCCCTCCTAATTTGGTCTAACCTCTGGTTCAAGCACATCGGTAGCCGGACTATTGTATTAGTGGCTTTAACAGCGCCGTTGATTGATTGCCTAATCCACCAGGTCGCGTAAGTGCTGAAGCGAAAGCCTTTGATTGGGTCGAACTTCTCTACTGCCCGTTGCAGCCCGATCGCTCCTTCTTGAATCAGGTCTTGGAAGTCTACCCCACGCTCTCTGTAGCGCTTGGCGATCGCTACCACTAAGCGCAGATTAGCTTCAATCATTTGGCACTTAGCCTGTTGCCCACGCGCCAACGTCTCGGTTAGCTCCGCTTCGCTCTTATGTACAAGCAATGCCCATTCTTGGCAAGTAGGTTCGCGGTGCAACTGTTGAGCTAGGGTTTTCTTGGCTGCTAAGAGCGACATCATTGCTTGTACCTGCATTCCATAGAAAACTTCTTGTTCTTGTGTCAGCAGCGCCACTCGCCCGATTCGATGAAAATAGGCGCGGATTGGGTCTACTTTCATGCCGCACCTCCAAGGCTATTATTCAACTTAGGGACACAGGCGCGGATTTCTTCTAATTCGACTTCTATGTTTTCCAGACCGGGCTTGGCTTGCTCTAGGTAACTAATGATTAGCAGCACAGTTCTAGCCCGTCTTTCTTCTGGTACTAGGTCTGCTCGTTGTAGTTGTTCTAAGGCAATTTCTAGCAAATCTTGCAACCCGATGAGTGAATGTAGCTCATCAAGTGCCGCAACAGTTGTACTGTGCAGATTTTGTGACATGATTATTTCGCTCCAATGTTGGTCAGTCAACTTTGGGGACGTCGTCCGGGCTTGGTGTTACCAGCACCATACCTGGGCGCATCAATTCAGTTGTGATTGCTATTAAATCAGAAATTGCCAAAAAAAGCGATCGCTTTTCTTCACATCTTTAATTATTACGAATAATACCAGTACTATATATAATGGGATTACACTCAAAAGCTGTAACCGTCCACAATAGGAGGTGTAATGACTGCAATAACATTAATGGCAGAGAGACAGGAAAAATTGGTAATGCTCCAAGTTGAAGTCCCAGAGAGTATCCGGGCGCGGCTGAAAATGGAAGCTATCCGGCAGGGAACAACTATGGGTGAATTAGCACAAAAAATTTTGAATGAAGTACTACCTAACTTTGAGTCGAAGGATACGTGAGCGACGATGTGTATTGCTAATACATCCTGGATTCGCACTTTGACATGGAAGTAAGCGCTAGTAATAGGTAGTTGAATAAGGCTGTGAACACAGATGGAGAAAACGGCAGAGAAAAAACAGATGAACCAAAATGCTGTGACGCATGACACAGTATTTTGTACCTGCATCAATCTTCAAAAACAGGAACCAGCAGCGTCTAAGTTGAACACTGCTGGTTTCTGTTTGACTTATAAACCCTGCAACACTTGGACGTTTGGAGACAGAAAAGTTGTTGGCAGGACTCACCCAATCCACGGCTCAAAGGAGTGCCGTGTATATGATCAATTGTGTACTAAATCGCGCTAATTTGGCTAATGATGCTACCCAATCACACCTTGACGAGTGGGTAAAGGGCAGCAGCGTCACTGAAGGAATCACACGCCTAAACCTAAAAAGTATTGATAATCCAGTTGCCATAGCCAATCTGCTCAATTGGCAGAAGTATCTCGGCACTGGTGGCTGGTATGTGACTAGCTGCAACCCGCTAACGGGAAAAAGAGGCAGCTTTGGTCAATTTAAACCAGATCAGCCGATTGTCTTCCCCAATCAGGAAAAACCCCAAAAATACTTCTCTTTTCCTAAAGATGCTGAATCTGAAGTCATCTGCTTGGTTCTGACTCTCAATGAATGGGTCCTCATTAGCGAGCGCTTCGGCGTACCGATTGCTAATGAAGATATTGATGAATCGCGCGACGATCTAGGTTTCTGGCAGTGGGTGCTAAATCATCCGGAAATTCCGATCCTAATTACTGAAGGCGCGAAAAAAGCAGCGTGCCTGTTATCTTGTGGCTGGGTAGCGCTCGCTCTTACTGGCGTGTGGAATGGGCAGAAACAGAAAAAGTTGCACCCATCGCTTATACCTTTTGTTGTCCCCGGTCGTCCGATTGACCTAGTGTTTGATGCTGATGTTGTCGTCAAAGAGTCGGTGCAGGATGCTTTGCGCGTTTTGGGTCACTTAATTCATCGCGCTAAGGGTATTGTCCGCGTTGTCACTTGGGATCTACAACTAGGTAAGGGCTGCGATGATTTTATCGTCGCTCACGGCACTGATGAATTTGAACAAATAATGAACGATGCTACACCCTACAGCGAATGGTTAAAAAGGCTAGAGCAACAACTGGGGAGCACTCCTAGCGTTACCAAGTTTGGCAAAGCTGCTGGAACGCAAAAAATTCCCCCAGCCGATTTAATCGGGCGAGAAATTATCGAGGATTACCGCGCTCGCCTGCTGTGGAACGACGAACAGAAGACCTGGATGCACTACAGCTTGGAGCGCTCAGGGGTCTGGGTTGCGGTCAGCGAACAGTATTTAGAATCGGTTGTGGACGCGATTTTAGAGTCCAAAGGCATCATCGGCTATGGCAGCGCCGCTTATGTAACTAACATCGTCGCTAAGATGCGACGGCGACTGTTCGAGCGCGTTTGGGGCGAACGCTCTGCTAACGAGATTTTGCCCTTTACTGATGGCGTACTCAATCTAGCTACTGGACAATTAGAACCCCACGCTCCTGGCAATCGCCTGACTTGGTGCTTACCACGCCCTTACAACTCTATAGCTACGGGCTGGACAAAGATCGATACTTGGTTAGAGCAGTCAACAGGGACAAATTCAGCCCATAAAGAAATGTTGCTGTGTTTTGCTGCCGCAGTCCTGCGCGGTCGCTGTGACTTGCAGAAATTCCTGCACCTAATTGGCGTGGGCGGCACAGGTAAATCAACCTACACCCGCTTGCTGGAGGCGGTGATTGGTCGGCAAAATTGTTGGAATGGTAGCCTGACTGACTTGGAAGATAAACACGAGGTCGCGCGGCTGATTGGTAAGCGTCTAATCATCCTCCCCGACCAAGATAAGGTCACGGGTAGTTTATCTAACTTCAAGCGTTTAACTGGGCAGGACACCCTCTGCGGACGACGCTTATACAAGGATGGCATTAACTTCCGCTTTCCTGGTCTAGCAATCGTGACTTCTAATGCACCAATCTTTCATGCCGATGGTGGCAGTTGGCTGACGCGGCGAATTCTCATGTTGGCGTTTGACCATAAACCCGCCGCAGGTCAAGTTTTGGATTTAGAAACTGAATTTGAACCGGAGCTATCAGCTTTTACTAACTACTTGCTTTCTATCCCCAATGATGAAATTACCCGCGTCCTGCGGCGGCTCGGCGCTGATGGGGTCAGCGCTACTTTGTGGCAGTCCAAGCTCCGCACTGATTCTATCGCTGCTTGGGTCAACGACTTAGTGATTCATGCTCCTAATGCTCAAACCCAAATTGGCAGCGATCGCCATGAGTGGGCAGAGCAGTCTTACAACCCGCTTGCTTCTACTTTATTTGGTTCTTACTGCCACTATTGCCGTGTCAGCGGTCTTCAGGCTAAAGGTAAGAATAATTTTAGCGCTGACTTAATTGAGCTAGTCCAGCAGACTCTTGGTTGGAGCGATGTGCAATGGGCGCGTGATGCTCAAGGTCGCCGCATCA
Organism: Tatlockia sp.; assembly: GCA_013698215.1. Classification (GTDB taxonomy): domain Bacteria; phylum Cyanobacteriota; class Cyanobacteriia; order Cyanobacteriales; family Chroococcidiopsidaceae; genus Aliterella. The sequence continues at coordinate 18,641 of JACCVJ010000623.1, forward strand.
TTCGCGGACTAAAACTGCGGGCATTGGGTGATAGTGCGCCGTTTTTAGAAGATAGCTTGGCAACTGACGACCTATCTGACCACCGCTCTGACGACCGCTCTGACGACCTGAAACCCATTCATAGTAATATTTCTGACGACTCTGACGACCTTTTACCTTTAAAACTTTTAGCTAGTAAAGATGAATTAAAACACAATGCAAAAATTGACGGGGCTTTAACAGAAATTTTTGCCCCCCCACCCATCAGTAATCTTGAACCACAAGAAGAGCTTACCGCTCAGGTCGTCAGAGCGGTCGTCAACCAGGTGGTCAGCCAGGTCGTCAGTGAGCCAGCAGCGATGGCACAACCTCAAAAAGTTGAGCCAGAGCCTTTGAGTATAGAAACACCAGTAACAAATTCACTTGCCACTCTACCGCCACTAGAAACTACGGCTCATATTGCCGCAGAAGGACTGCCCACCAAACCATCGGCATCCACACCACCACAACTTAAGCAAAAGCAGCGATCTTATCGTCGGCTTCAGCCAGTCGAGATTCTAAATAGCGCTGGCGATTGGGTGGCGGGCTATTTTGTCCACAGTTGCATTGCTGTTGCCAATTTGGTAGGCATTGAGCAAAAGTTCACGCTGTTTGATGCTGACGGGGGGGCTTATACCTTTTTGGGGCAGGTTCGTCCGCTCTAGCTAGTTTGGGCGCTGTTCGGCGATCTTAATTACATTTTGGTCGAACAGCGCGAATAATGATTTGATTCATGATGCGAGGAGCGCTGCTCACCGATCTAAAAAAACCTTTGCTATAAAACAGGCATCGCTTCAGAACTAACTGTATTGACTTCCTCTTTGGATTCTTTAACCTTCTTCTCAAAAACCTTGATACCAGCGTCAACTACTTCAAAGCCGTTAGCTGTAAGCTTCCCTAGCTTGCCACTGACAGATCCACCCCAATCACTAAAAGCTGTGGCATCAGCTTCAGCTTTACGCCAGCTTTTAGCATTAATTAAAGCAGTGAAGATAACTCCATTTTGGTCGGTTAGCAAGATTTCGACTTTCTTATTAGGTGCAGGTTTTGCTTCAGGTAGTTCGTTGAATTTAAGCGTGATTTCTGATTTAACTTCTGTCATTATGTCCGCAAGTATTGATGAGGGTTTTAATTTTAGGACAAGCTTTGGCGATCGCAATAATCAATCTACAATAACTCGCCATCAGAGGATAGAGCGCGATCAACTTCCTGAAGGGGCTTGTCTAAGTCGGGATTGAGGTCTAAGTCGTCATAACTGGGTTTCCCGACGTGGGAGAGCATTGATAAAGATGCGATCGCGCCTCTGACTTGTTCGGGGCGTACCTCTAAGTATTTTTGTAATTCATCCAGGGTGCGATGTCCTGACACTTCCTGTATGACTCGTAAGGGGATGCCGCTATCGCTCATCCTTGTTAAGGCGGTGCGGCGGAACGAATGGGTACTTGCGCCATCAATCCCTACTTCGAGGCAAGCTGAACGCAATATTCGTGCGGCGGAATCTGGGTTAATGTGTCCCTTGCCATGACGACCGGGGAAAAGAAACCATTGATAGGATGGCGGGTTGTAGTCAACTAACAAATTTCTTAAATCCTCCCCCACAGGAATTGTGCGCGTCGCCAATTTGCCTTTGGTGTTACCTTTACGAATGATTAGTTCCGGGCGCACTCTTCTTTTTTCGTCGAACACATCCTTTCGCCTTA
>JACCVJ010000635.1 GCA_013698215.1 Tatlockia sp.
ACATAGCTAAAAAACAAAGAGTTACACAGGGCTAAGGCACATATACCACACTCAAATAGTGCTAAAAGCGAGTAAAATCGCGCCCATCCCCAGTCCATTTCCATATATCCAACGGCGTAAATCTGCGCCAGTAGATTCATTCCCGTTACTAGCACCATTGCGCCCACAGTAATCGGTGAGATTTCTAGAGGTAAGGAAATATCTAAATTTGCAACTTGCAGCCAAGGGATAATTATTTGTTGGGCGGGTTGATTCCACGTCGCTTGGAGAGCAATTACACCATGTACAAAGGCAATAAATGTCATCAATAAATTAATATAACCCGCAGGTCTTGGCCCCGTGCGCCGGATAATTCCCGGCGACCAAGGTATAGTCAAAACAGCCCCCATTAAGGCATACAAAGGTACAAACCAGATGGTTTGAAGAAAAAATTGCGCCATCGGTATTAACTCTATGTTGATTAAGAGAAATTAAATTTTTAGGACAAATTTGCGCTTGTCCTGTGTAATTTCAAATCATTAAGAATACACAAATTAATGCTTCTTTAAGATTTAGTATAATTAGCAGCTTACCTTTAATGGTTCTATAAGTAAATTATTAATTTAGCTAATTTAGAAATCAGTTTAATTAATTTTGCTTATCTAAGTTAAGTAGTTATTGGTCTTATCAATGATGTCTATTGATAATTTTTATAGTAAAATCTCAAGAAAAAAGCCTTGCTATTTTAGCCAAACCCTTATGCAGCAAGAAAACAGTCTATTTGCCGCTAAAAATTTAGAAGTAAAAACCTTAGATAAATCGATGTTTTTGCACTTGTAAGCTCCCACTTATTACAAATTATTAAAAAATCTAATTTATAAATTAGCCGATGCTTTCAAGAATATAGTTTTTTGTCTATGGTAATGATTGAAATATTCTATGCACCTTTATTATCAGTTTGAATTAGTTGGCATTGGTGACACAAACCAAAAAATTCTAGAGTGTGATAAAAAATCTTGAATTTATGAAAATTGTGTAACTGAGTTTCTAATTCATGTACGGGACATTCATCAATTAAAATAGACTGCCCGCACTGCAAACAAGTAAGATGATGTTTATCTTGCTGCACTAAGCTATAAAGTGATTCTCCAGAGGCGAGAGTTCGTACTTGGACGACACCTTCGAGTTTTAAAGCTTCCAAGGCGCGGTAAATTGTGGCTAAACCTATATTTTGGCTCCTACGCAATTCTATATAGATATCTTGAGCAGAAATAGCTCGGTTTAGAGTTTTGAGAAGTTTAAGAATTCGCTCTTGGCTGCGGGTGCGTTCAGTTTTCATAAATTGGTTGCGAAAATTTTTGTCATACAGATTTTAGATTTGTCAACTTGTTATGGTGTTACTCTTGCCGACATTTTGGGGGTAGGATAGCGTTTGTTGCCTTCCTCACCGCTACTTATGAATCGACAGTATCAAGCTAATATCTATATTACTCTGCGCCCTTCCGTACTCGATCCCGCAGGAACTGCCGTACAATCGGGATTAAAGCATATGGGTTACGAACAAGTAGAACAGATAAGAATTGGCAAGTATATAGAGCTTAAGCTTTCGTCAACCGATGAAAACTCCGCACGGCAACAATTAGATAAAATGTGCGAACAGCTACTAGCAAACCCCGTAATCGAAAATTATCGCTTTGACTTAGTAGAAATCGGAGCATAAATACATGAAGTTTGGAGTTATAGTTTTTCCTGGCTCAAATTGCGATCGCGATGTCCAATACGTTACCCGCGATTTACTCAAGCAACCTACCCGCATGGTATGGCATGAGGAAACAGATATAGGCGATTTAGATGTGGTAATAGTCCCTGGAGGCTTTAGTTACGGCGATTATTTGCGTTGTGGAGCGATCGCGCGGTTTTCGCCTGTTATGCAGCAAGTAGTCTCCCACGCCCAACAGGGTAAGTTTGTTTTAGGGATCTGCAATGGTTTTCAGGTATTAACCGAGGCGGGATTGTTACCAGGGGCGTTGATGCGAAATCGAGCTATGCACTTTATCTGCGATCGCACAGCAATTAAAGTAGAACGCAATAACTTACCTTGGACGCAAGCTTACGATCAAAACCAAGTTATTACCTTACCAATTGCACACGGAGAAGGGCAGTTTTACGCCGATAGTGAGGTGTTAGCGCAACTAGAAG